>JAUXSZ010000111.1 GCA_030679635.1 Sulfuricurvum sp.
GGGTAATATTGTGCCTCCGATGAAATTTTTAACCATCGCAAAAAAGACCAAGCTTTATCCTCAAATCACACTTGAAGTAATTTATCAAGCCTGTACTCTTTTTGCAACACGCGATGAGGAATTCTCAATTAACCTCTCTGACACGGATATCCGTAATCCTTATACGGTGAGTGAAATTATTAAAACGATCACCGAAACGGGGACTGCATCTCGGATCGTTTTTGAAATTTTGGAATCAGAGGGGATTGAAAATTATGACGAAGTGGCACAGTTTATTACCAAAGTAAAAGCGCTAGGAGCGAAAATAGCAATCGATGATTTTGGGACGGGGTATTCTAATTTTGAAAATATACTAAAATTAAGTGTCGACTACATCAAGATAGATGGCTCACTGATACGGGAAATTATTGGCAATAGACGTCATCGTATTATTGTTGAAACGATTATCGATTTTGCGCAAAAGATTGATGCCATGACGATTGCGGAGTTTGTCGAAGATGTAGCTATCTATGACACACTCAAAGAACTGGGTGTGGATTATTCACAAGGATACTTTACAGGCAAGCCGATATCGCTGTCTTGATACATTAGATGTTTATCCTCTGTAGGTATACAAAGGAAATCAATTTTGCCTTACGCCAACTATTGGCGTAGTACATGTCCCACAAACTTGGACATATTGTTCAATATTTTTCCTCCGCGTCGGAATCCTAATCCGCACGCTTCGTAGGCGAAAAAGACACCTGCTTGATAGCTGTTTCCTTGATCGTCTTTTGGTAATTCGACGTACTCTTGATAAATGGCTTTGAAATTACCGTACGGGCCGTCATTTGCTTCAATGACATTGCCGGAAGCATCCAAAATACGGACATTCGCCCCTTCGCGTCCAAAGACTCTCTTTTCGACGCAGCTAACCCCTTGCAGCGGCTCAAAAGAGGTTTTGAGGAGATAGGGTGAATCGGGGAATAGGTCGCATAGGATTTTGAGCATCCCTTTGGACTGAAATAACAACGTATAGGCAGGGTTGAGGATAATCGCCTTTTGGTTGTTAACAATCGATCCTAGTAAAACAGCGAGTTCAGGTTCATCAATCGCGATATCTTCCCATGGAAAGAGTTTAAACCAATATTCGTAAGCGTTATCGCTGCTGTCGTAGATCCCCTCTTCATCGAAGCGTACGCCGCCCAGAGGTTCAAATCCTGTCTCAAATCCAGCATCGATTGCCATCTGCTGTAATAATCGAACGGTTTGCTCCTCTTCGATATCCTCGCTCACGGAACTAAAGAGTATTTTCCACCCATCATAGTGTTCCTCGAAGGTTTCGGGATCATCAAAGAGGGTGACAAGGCGGCGAAAGTTATCGCTGATCGCTTCATACACATTGTTAAATTGACGTTCTTCGTCCATCTTATTGTGTTTAAGAATCGCCCATTGCAAAATGGCCGTTTCAAACAGAGCCGTTGGGGTATCCGCATTAAATTCGATGAGTTTGATGGGCAATCCATCGATCCCTCCTGCAAGATCGAAACGGCCGTAAAGATGCCAGTGGACATCATTGTCCCAACTTTTTTTGATCGATTCGATGAGATTGAAAGGGATCCCGAGATCAAAAAAGAGATTATTATCGATAACATGCTGCGCTGCAGTGGCGTACATGTCATAGAGCTCATTGACCACTTCGTAATAGGCTTCTGCTTGCTGGTCGCTGACAAGAACCAATTCGTCTGCAACGTATTTGCTCTGATCGCTGTCGGTATGCCAGTGAAACCCAATCTCTTCAAGGACGCTATCGTTGATGGGTTGTATCTTTTGTAAGGCTACCATCATTATCCTCCGTAGCTGCTAGAAGAAGAGGTACTGCTAGACCCTTTGCTGCCAAAGAAGCTTTTTTTCTGGCTGTTGGTGGAAGAGCTTCCGCCGCTTTGTGTACGGTGATAGGCAGAGCGGTTGGATGCATCTTGATTTTTGCGAAAATTCGAGTTGTTCATGAGGGCATTGCCGATCATGTTTCCAAGCAATGCTCCCCCTGCAGCTGCGAGAATCGTTCCTCCAAGCCCCATCCCTTCACTTTTTGGTTCAGAATTGAGTTCGGATTTCCCCTCTTGCATTTTTTTGTATTCTTGATCGGCAAGCTCTTTCATCTCTGCTTCACTCATAACCCGTTCATGGACGGTGCCGTTTTCATCGGTTTCATGGATAATGGCACGGCTTGGACCCGTTGTCGGCATCTCTTCGATGACAACGTATTTACCATTGGGCTGTTGTTCTACGATGATAAATTTGTTGGGAGCTTCTGCATTCTGAGTCTCTTCTTGTGAGCTTTGGCATCCGCTAAGGGCGCTTAAAACGGCCAATCCGGCACTCCCCATAATAACGTTTCGTGCGCTGATACTGTGTTTCATCCTAATTCTCCTATCGTAGTTGTTGAAAGTGTGTGGATGTGAGTCTAAAAATACTCGATGGTGCACACTCATAGAAGCCTTGGGCATCCTCAATGATCCTATCGCTGTGTTGCTCGCAGAAGTTCTGATCATAGTGTTTTCCGCTCTCATTTGCCGACGTTGAATAAAGCCATCCATAATGTGAGACGAGGTCGGCGTGAGGCGTTCCATTGACGTAACGAATGGCTTGATTCTTGATCACAAACGTCGTTTTCTTCGCATGTCGTACCCATGTGCGATATTTGAGGGGAATTCTCGAGTGTTGTTGCAGAATTTTAAAAGAGGCGAAAACTTTGAGAAAAGGTTTCCCTTCCTCGCGCCCTTTAAGTTGAGCAAGAGCTGAGGCATCTTGGGAAAGAAATCCGACGGTCGTATCGGTTTGCGCAAGGATAACGTGCATAGGATTATTGGATAAGATAATCTTGCAATGCTTGCGGTTTCATCCAGCCATCGTCGTTCATTTGTGCCATGGCCTCAATAGCAGCACGTGCAGCACTAAGGGTGGTGAAATAAGGGATTCCCATGCGCAATACGATTTGTCGTATTTGCTCTGCATCTTTTTTGGCAGTTTGGTTATCCGACGTATTGATCGCGAGGGCAATGTCGCCATTTTTCATAATGTCTTCGATATTGGGACGACCTTCAGAAATTTTCAGAACGGCTTCGCATGCGATTCCGGCTTGGGCAATGATTTTTTGAGTACCGCTTGTTGCCACAAGGGTAAATCCTTGCGTTGTTAGCCCTTGTGCAATTTCAACGGCATGTTTTTTGTCTGCATCGATAAACGAGAGGAAACAGGTCCCTGATGTTGGAATTTTATTTCCGGCGGCAAGTTGACTTTTGGCGAAACTGACGCCGAAATTTTGGCTGATCCCCATTACTTCGCCCGTTGATTTCATCTCAGGTGAGAGGACGAGATCGGCACCGTAGAGTTTATTGAATGGGAATACGGCCTCTTTGATGGCAACATGCCCCTTAAGGCGCGGCTTGAGAAGACCGTCCTCTTCCATGAGAACATCATAGTTATCGTAGTATTTGAGTGCATTGCGCAGTGTGTCTCCGAGCATTACGCGTGTCGCGATTTTTGCCAAAGGCATACCGGTTGCTTTGGAGACAAACGGTACGGTACGAGAAGCTCTTGGATTGACTTCGATGATGTAAATTTCGTTTTGATAAATCGCATATTGGATATTGAGAAGTCCAATGACCCCAAGTCCGAGGGCAATGACTTTGGTTTGCTGCTCTACTTGTTTTTTTAGCTCATCGCTCAATCCCACAGGAGGGAGTGAACATGCGCTGTCTCCGGAGTGAATCCCCGCCTCTTCGATGTGCTGCATGACAGAGCCGATATAGACTTCGGTACCGTCACTGATCGCATCAACATCGAGTTCGACCGCTTGATCGAGGAACTTATCAACAAGGACAGGTGAATCGTTACTGACCGATACGGCTACGTCCATATAGGTGCGCAGGTCGTCTTCGTTGTAAACAATACGCATGGCCCGTCCACCCAAAACGTAGGAAGGACGAACGAGTACGGGGTAGCCGAGTTTCTCAGCGACACCAAAAGCCTGTTCTTTGGTCATGGCGATACCGTTTTCAGGCTGTTTTAACCCTTTTTCGACGACAAATGCGGAGAATTTTTCCCGATTTTCAGCCAAATCAATCACGGTAGCAGACGTTCCGGCGATGACCGCACCCATCTCTTCTAAAGAGTTTGCCAACTTTAACGGAGTTTGACCGCCGAAATGGACAATAATGCCGTTTGGCTGTTCACGCTCAACAACGGCACGGACATGTTCAAAATCGATCGGCTCAAAATAGAGAACATCGGAGGTGTCATAGTCGGTAGAAACGGTTTCTGGATTACAGTTGTACATGATTGTCTCGATACCCATCTCTTTGAGTGCGAATGCCGCATGGACACAGCAGTAGTCAAACTCGATCCCCTGACCGATACGGTTCGGTCCGCCGCCTAAGATAAGGACTTTTCTCTTATCGCTTTTGCGAGGCTCTTGAAGCCCTAATCGGGTGATATTGGTGGTAGAGTAGAGATACGGGGTCAGTGCCCCAAACTCTGCAGAACAGGTATCTACTTCGTTGTATTCAAAGGCAATCTGGAGTGCTTTTCGGGCATTGTAAACATCGTTTTCTTTTGCATTTCCGCCGTTTTGCGTGATCAATCGGGCAATATTCTTATCAGAGAAACCTTCCGTTTTTAGACGTCGCAGTTGCTCTTCATCTTTGAGAGTAGAGGAGGTAATGACCGATTCTTGTGCCACAAGCTCTTCGATTTGTGTCAAGAACCATGGATCGATTTTTGAGAGTTCAAAAATATCTTCCTGGCTAAGCCCCATACGGAACCCTTGCGCTACGTAAAGGATACGCTCGGCGTTAGGACGGCGGATTTCGTGCTTCACAAATTCCAAATCACCTTCAATCGGATCAAAACCGCTCAAACCCGTCTCGAGGGAGCAGAGCGCTTTTTGAACCGACTCTTTGAAGGTACGGCCTATCGCCATCGCTTCTCCGACCGATTTCATGCTGGTGGTAAGGGTCGATTCCGCTTCCGGAAATTTTTCGAACGTGAAACGGGGGACTTTTGTGACGATATAGTCGATGACTGGTTCAAAGCTCGCCGGAGTTCCGGTGATGTCATTGGTGAGTTCATCGAGGGTAAATCCAACGGCCAAAAGGGTTGCTATCTTCGCAATCGGATAGCCGGTTGCTTTGGAGGCGAGTGCCGATGAACGGGAAACGCGCGGATTCATTTCGATGACGATCATACGTCCTGTCTTAGGATCAACAGAGAATTGGACGTTTGATCCCCCCGTATCTACCCCTACTTCACGTAAAATAGCAAATGAGGCATCACGCATACGTTGATACTCTTTGTCGGTGAGGGTAAGGGCAGGGGCTACGGTGATAGAGTCTCCCGTATGAACCCCCATAGGATCAAAGTTTTCAAT
>JAUXSZ010000112.1 GCA_030679635.1 Sulfuricurvum sp.
CTTCTTTTTAACTATCCTGGTGTATGGTCCATTTTTTGGTACCGTATCGCCAATCGCCTTTACTGCAACAATTTCAAATCGTTTGCCCGTGTTATTATGGGACTCAACCAAATCATCACAAACATCGACATTCACCCGGGCGCTACGATTGGTCGTCGCGTATTTATCGATCACGGTACGGGAGTTGTCATCGGTCAAACTGCGGTGATCGAAGATGACGTATTGATCTATCAGGGAGTGACTCTGGGTGGGGTGAGCTTAACCCCAGGAAAACGGCATCCAACGATCAAACGCGGCGTCGTTATCGGTGCAGGGGCTAAAATATTGGGGAATATTACGATCGGTGAAAACTCCAAAGTAGGCGCCAATTCCGTCGTCGTGCGAAATGTTCCTGAAAATAGTACCGCCATCGGTATCCCGGCACACGTCATCCAAAAAGGGCGTGACAAGGACCCATTCAGTCACAACAAACTTCCCGATATCAACAAAGAAATGTTTGAATATCTGCTCAAGCGTGTCGCCATTTTGGAACACTATTTGGTGCAGGATAATACCGAAATTCTCGAACAAGACTTACAGCTAGAAGATATCTATGAATCCTTTATCAAGGCGATGAAGAATTAAGAATTATTGTCCGCGCTGCACGAAAGCAACGATCCCTTAGGGATCGTTAATTGCCTTTTGTGGGGTCTATTACTTCAATGACATCCAATCCAAAACCGCTCAATGCTGAAAACTCCGTATTTTTGTTATCCGCAAGCAGCCGCATATGGCGGACACCCAGTATTTTTAAAATCTGTGCGCCGATTCCATACTCTTTCCTATTTACAGACTGATTCTTTGGTTTATTGATAAAGAGCAAAACACCGCTATTGTGCTTCAGATAATTGATCGAATCAATCAGCTGCATATAGCGGCTCTGATTTAACAAAAGATCAATATCGGGGATAACATTGTGAACACGTACGTTTGATGTCTCTCCGGCCTTGTAAAAGACGATGGCAGTATGTTCATCTTCCTGATGATCTTCAAAGAGATATTTTTTCACATTTACACCGAAAAATTCAATTTCCTCTTCCGAAATTGCTTTGACCAGTATCTCATTGGCGAGGCGATATTCAACAATATCCGAGATATAAACCGTTTTAAGATTGTGCTTAGCGGCAAAAAGATCCAAATCGTCTCTACGCGCCATCGATCCGTCTTCTTTCATGATCTCACAGATGACCGCAGATTCAGCCAATCCCGAAAGACGGCACAGATCGACAGACCCTTCGGTATGACCGATACGGACAAGCGTCCCCCCCTCTTTGGCTATTAGAGGGAAAATATGACCCGGCATAACCAGTTCCGAGGAATGACTGATCGGATTTGCCAATATCTTGATCGTCATATCTCGCTCATGAGTCGAAATCCCCGTTGTCGCAGCCGTCGCATCCACAGAAACGGTAAATGCCGTTTCATGCATAGACGAATTGGATTTTACCATGGGCTCCAAGCTGAGTCGCTTGGCGATTGCGGGATTAATCGCTACACAAATAAGTCCTTTGGCATGCGTTGCCATGAAATTAACATGATCCGGAGTGGAAAACACCGATGCGTATACCAGATCCCCTTCATTTTCACGGTCTTCATCATCCACCATGATGACCATACGTCCTTTTTTAAACTCTTCGATAGCTTCTAATACTCTCTGCATTGCTGGCATGATTATCTCTTCATTATTTAGTGTATATTGATAAGGATTATAGTCAAATAGGGTTAAAAACCTATCACATTCACGATTAATCAGCATTTTCACAAAATATTCACAAAAGTCTTGACAATTTCAAAAAAAGCGTCTATAATTTCGGCCTCTTAAAAGAGAACCCACTGGGGTATAGGCAAATGGTATGCCAACAGTTTTTGGTACTGTAGATTGGAGGTTCGAGTCCTCCTACCCCATCCACATTTATTTACCGCGGAATAGAGCAGTCCGGTAGCTCGTCGGGCTCATAACCCGAAGGTCGTAGGTTCAAATCCTGCTTC
>JAUXSZ010000116.1 GCA_030679635.1 Sulfuricurvum sp.
TTCGAACAACAACCGCTGTTACAACTTGACCTTTTTTAACTTTACCGGTTGGCGTCGCTTTTTTAACAGAGGCAATGATAACATCACCGACTGTTGCGTAACGACGCTTTGAACCGCCAAGAACTTTGATACACATGATCTCTTTTGCACCCGTGTTGTCTGCTACTGCAAGACGAGTAAAACTTTGAATCATACTAGAGCCCCTTTTACAAGAGTTTTAAGACGGAACGATTTGCTTTTAGAAATCGGACGGCACTCGATAGCGATGACTTCATCACCAACTTTAAGCTGGCTAGTTTCGTCATGAATCATGTATTTTTTAAAACGTTTTACTGTTTTATGGTAACGTGGGTGCATTACACGGCGCTCAACAACCATAGTTGCTGTTTTGCTGCCGGCGATTGATACTACGATACCTTGAATTTCACGTTTATGTGTCATAGCTGTGCCCTTACTTCACTGCACTAAGTGCGGTGCTGATACGTGCAATGTCTTTTTTCGCAGTGCGAAGCTCGCCTGTGTTAGTCAATTGCATCATTTTTTGCTTAATTTTCAAAGTAAAAATCTCAATTTTTTTCTCTTTGAGCATACCTTGTAGTTCAGCAGCTGTTTTTCCGTTTAAATCAGAATAATTCATTGCTCATCTCCAAAGTAACGATTTTTGTTTTGAACGGGAGTTTTGCCATTGCGAGTGCTAACGCTTCGCGAGCAAGTGTTTCTTCAACACCACCCATTTCAAAAATAATACGGCCTGGCTTAATGTTCATAACCCATTGATCCACAGCACCTTTACCTTTACCCATACGCACTTCAAGTGGCTTGGCAGTTAACGGTTTAGCAGGGAAAACACGAATCCAGATTTTACCCGTACGTTTGATGTGACGAGTAGCTGAGATACGAGCCGCTTCTATTTGACGAGAGTTAATACGTCCCGACTCCGTTGCTTTGAATCCGATTGAACCGAATTCAAGCTTGTTTCCGACAGTAGCGTAACCACGGTTACGCCCCTTCATCATTTTACGATATTTCGTTCGTTTAGGCATCAACATGATTATTAAGCCTTTCTGCGAGGACGACGTTGTTGGTCATCGCCACGCTCTTCTTTTTGTTCTTTAGCTTCCGGTTGAATTCCCTTAGTGAGTACCTCACCTTTGAAAATATGAACCTTAATTCCGATTACACCGTAAGTGGTGTGTGCTTCTGCAAAACCGTAATCGATTTTCGCACGAAGTGTATGCAAAGGAACACGTCCCTCCAAATACCATTCGGTACGAGCAATCTCAGCACCGTTAAGACGACCTGCAACCGAAATTTTAATACCTTTTGCACCAGCACGCTGAGCATTTTGCATTACTTTTTTCATCGCGCGTCTAAATGCGACACGTTTTTCAAGTTGAGTAGCCACGTTTTCAGCAACGAGTTGTGCTGAAGCTTGCGCTTTTTTCTCTTCTTTAATATTGATCGCAACCGGTTTTCCGATTAATTTATTAAGAGAATCTTTGATTTTCTCAATATCTGAACCTTTTTTACCGATAATGATACCAGGACGAGCAGCGATGATTGTTACACGTAGACGTTTAGCCGTGCGCTCGATCACGATGTTGCTCACACCTGCATAGTAAAGTTCTTTTTTCAAAAAAGTACGGATTTTATAATCTTCACCAAGGTAAACCGCAGCTGTTTTAAAGTTAGGGAACCAACGAGATTCCCAGTTGCGGTTGATACCAAGACGAAGTCCGATAGGATTAACTTTATGACCCATAATTATTTACCCTCAACTTCTACCAAAATGTGCGCAGTCGGTTTACGAATACCAGATGCTGTACCACGTGCACGTTGCGTAATACGCTTCAACACGGGTCCATTATCTACGCGGCATGATTTTACAACACAACCATCCGCTTCGATGCCGCTGTTAGCAACTGCAGATGCAATTACTTTAGCAATAATTTTTGCCGCTTTATTTGGAGTAAATTCCAATGCTGCCAATGCTTGTTCAGCATTCATACCTTGAACTTCGCGAGCGATCAAACGAGACTTAGTCGGAGATACGCGAACGAATTTTAATAATGCTCTTGCCATATCTCTTCCTTATTTCCCGATTTTCTTCTGTACTGAACCTTTGTGGCCCTTGAACGTACGTGTTGGTGAAAACTCACCAAGCTTGTAACCAACATGGTTTTCGGATACGAAACC
>JAUXSZ010000124.1 GCA_030679635.1 Sulfuricurvum sp.
ATTCTTCTGGCCATCGAGGACATTACCGAGCGCAGAGCGATAGAAGATCGGTTGGAACATGCTAAAGAAGCAGCTGAGCAAGCGGCAAAAGCCAAATCCGATTTTTTAGCCAACATGAGCCATGAAATACGGACGCCGCTAAACGGTATCATCGGTCTGAATAATCAAATCCTAAAAACCTCTTTAACCCCTTTACAGCAAGATTACATGATGAAATCACAGCAGTCATCCAATGCATTGCTCAGCGTCATCAATGATATTTTGGATTATTCAAAAATCGAAGCGGGCAAGTTGGAATTTGAGGAGAAAGCTTTTTCAATAGAGACCGTATTGCGGAATGTTTCTGATTTATTTGAATATGCTATCATCAAAAAATCACTCGAGATACATATCGATATCCATCCGGATACACCGCAAATACTCAGAGGTGATTCTCTAAGATTAGGGCAAGTGTTCAATAATCTCGTCGGAAATGCCGTCAAGTTTACGGAAGCAGGGGATATCACGATCCGTGTTGAGCCGATAACTCAGACCGAAACACATGTTGAACTACAGTGTTCTGTCAGCGATACCGGTATCGGAATGAGTGAACAAGAACAAGCAAAACTATTTCAAGCATTTTCCCAAACCGATACTTCCAATACCCGTAAATACGGGGGAACAGGTCTTGGGCTTACGATTTGTAGCCAATTGGTTGAACTTATGTCCGGACGGATATGGCAAGAGAGCGTTAAATCAAAAGGTTCGATTTTTTATTTTACGGTACAGCTTCGAAAGGATGACTCTGAAGCAGCTTCGCTTCTTAATCCCCATTATTTTCGAAATCTGCGCTTTTTGGTCGTCGATGATAATCAGCTTGAACGTGAGCTTATCGGCAGTATCTTGTCATCATGGGGGGCATGTCCAACACTGTGCGAGAATGGGCAGGAAGCAATTTGTCTTGCGGAACAGCAGCCGTTTGACTATCTGATTATCGATTGGAAAATGCCGGGCATTGACGGTATTGATGTGATCAAAATTTTGCAGGAAAAAAAGCTGAAATCCACATTTCCTAAAGTGATCATGGTGACGGCTTATAATAAAGAAAAACTTATAAAAGCGGCGGTGATTCGGAATGTGCAGCTGGGTGAAATTCTTCATAAGCCTGTTACCCCCTCCGTATTGTTTAAATCCATCACAGAAATAGATATGATTGATAAACTTGAAAGAAGTACGACTGACAAGTGCTTTTTCGCAGGAGGAAAGGTACTTGTTGTCGAGGATAACGAGATCAATCAGCTGGTTGCACGCGATTTGCTTGAATCATTCGGGCTGGATGTGAGCATGGCTGATAATGGAAAAGAAGCGGTCGAAAAAGTAAAAAGCGGATCCTATGATTTAATACTAATGGATCTGCAGATGCCCATTATGGACGGATTTGAGGCGACCCGTAAAATTCGTGAATTCAATCGGGATATACCGATTTTCGCGTTGAGTGCGGCAGTGATGGAACATGATAAAGAGCTTACAATCGCGGCAGGGATGAACGATCATCTCGCCAAACCAATAAACGTGGATGAATTACAGCGTCTGCTGGAGCATCACCTTAAAACAGGATGGATAGCGGAAGATATCGTTTCGAAAAACACCGATGAGCTTTATGGAATCAATATGACAGACCTCTCTAAAAAATTGAAACAGCCTGAAAATATCAAACGGTTTTTACAGCTTTTCGCGGATGAGCATCGAGACTTTTCCTTAAAGATAATGAGCGCTCCTGTCGGGGGCGATACGTATAAACAACTGATTCATACCCTCATAGGGGTGAGCGGAAATATATCGGCGATGATAGTCTATAATATTGTCAAAGCAATTAATGAAAGCGATGATAAAAATGTGCAAAAAGAGCTGATTCCTCATTTGATTGAGGAATTAAATCTGGTAGTACTATCAATCGATCGACGATTTCCAAAAACCATGATTGATTCTCCGCAAAATACAGAGGTGGAAATATCAGTTTATTGAAGTCTGTCAACACGTCGTATTCTAGAAGATGAAGCTTTAAATATATGATACAATCTCAGAAACTATAAAGACGCTGATGATGAGTCTACTCAAGCGTAAAGGTGTGGTTAATATGAAGATTTGCGGGAATCGAGAGTGTGAGGATGCATTGTCATTTTCCAAAAATGTCGTGATTCGGTTATGGGGGCATTGGTGTTTAAAAGCCATAGCAACCATCCTTTTTATGGTCATATTTTTCTCAGTTTACCTTTATCTGCTCAAAAATTCCTATTTTTCAATGACCCAAATGCCCCTTACTGTTGTGGATAACAGGATTGGGTTTCAACCCTATTTTCTCTATTTTTATCTCTCTTTGTGGGTCTACGTTTCCTTGGTGCCAGCACTCATGAAAACAAAAAAAGAGCTCATCCATTATGGTATTTACATCGGTATGGTATGCTCAGTGGGGATAGGAATTTATATCCTTTTTCCGACATCAATACCCAAAAGCGGCATTAATTGGTCTCTTTATCCTGAATTTTCTTCGTTAAAAGCGATAGACACTTCCGGAAATGCTTTTCCCTCTTTGCACGTAGCAACCGCATTTTTTTCACTCTTTTGGTTCGATCGCCTTCTTAAAGAAATGCATGCACATCGCTCATTGCTGTGGCTAAACGGCATATGGTGTTTTGGAATTGTTTATTCGACGATGGCAATCAAACAACACGTATTTCTGGACGTAGTGGGAGGATTGATACTCGGAGGAGTCTTTGCACTGTTAACCCTTCACTATCACAGAATTCGTTTCCCTAGTTCTGAGAAAGTGTTAGAGTAAAATTTTTCCAGCAGCTACTTGTTTGGCATACGCATCCATTCGACAAAAACTGGAGGAAAATTCCTCTAATAATGAAGATAACTTTTTTTCACACCCATCAATTCCTTGATAATGAAAATAACCATTCATCAATCCAAGTTTTAATCTTGGCTGATGAATATCGATTTCTCTAGGGTGCAGGTAAATAAATACACTTTTCTCCTCACGATTTTTTTCTCTCATCATCCGCTTTATCAGCCACGTCGGAAAAAATCGTAAATACCCCCCCCCTGCATACCCCACACGATTTCCAAAAAGGTTCATAACACTTTGCGGTATTTCCAATATGTTTAAAGGTGAGGGATAGTGGGGGGTATCTGGGAAATTCGGTATTCCAAAGAGCGTGTTTTTTGCCGGATATACCGATGAAGAGTATAAAAATCCTTCGTGTGCCAAAATATCATAAAACCAAGGGAGGGTATCGGGTCTCACTGACCATGAAGGGGCACGGAATCCGACAACCTTTTCACCGATAATCTGCTCTAATATATCCGATGACGATTGGATATCTGCGTGAAATTCATCAGGTTTCATCGGATAAATCAGTCGGTGTGAACTGCCATGCGATGCGATTTCATGCCCTGCGTCAAAAAGTTTTTTAATAATATAAGGTTTATGCCTGGCAACGTCACCCAAAATGAAACAGGTCGACTTCACATTAAAAGCATCGCAAATTGCAAGTAGACGATCAACATTGGCTTCCAAATTGGTCGATCGAAAATCGTACTGAGACGGATCGATACCGTCGTAATTGGCATGAAACCACTCTTCAATATCAAACGTTAGAAAATTTTTTGTTATCATAGGTAAAATTATAACCATTCTGTTGAAAATTGGGGTGGAATATTGTATACTTTATATTCATGATAAGTACATTAACACAGCATCTTTATACTCTTGTGAACAAGGAAGAGGCTCAAGCTCTGATCGTTTTGGCAGACGAAAAGCATCCGATTTTCAAAGCTCATTTCAAGGGGAATCCCCTTTTACCTGCATTTTTACATGTTGATATTGTTGCGGAGATTTTTGGCTTGCAGATTATAGGGATAAGCCGATCAAAATTTATGGAACCCTTAAAGCCGTTAGATGAAGTAGTTATCCGTTTAGAGAAACGTTCTTCAGGGATTAAGGCTCGGTTGATGAAACAGGAGCATACGTGCAGCGAGATGAACCTTGAAGTTAGATAGCCTCTGTATCCTTATCCCCGTTTACAATAATCCAAATACGATTGCGCGTATTGTCAGCGAAGCTGGCGCATTTGGGCTTACCATCATCGTTGTAGATGATGGTTCCGATATTTTGGTTGAAACACTTTTGAAAGCTGAAGAACTCTCCGTTATCGTCCGCCATCCCATAAATATGGGCAAAGGGGTCGCTCTTCGCAGTGGTGCGCAAAAAGCAAAAGAGATGGGATTTGAGTATTGTCTGACCATGGATGGTGACGGACAGCATTTTGCACACGACATACCTGCGTTTTTAGATCTTTTTGTGAGAGAACAAAAACCGGACATGATGATTATCGGGGTACGTGATTTTGAAACGTGTACTCCTCCTAAATCTTCCTCCATCGGACGACTTATCGGAAATTTTTGGGTATGGGTTGAGACGGGGACATGGGTATCGGATACGCAAACAGGATTTCGCCTTTATCCTGTAAATTTTTTATTTTATCCCTCTTCTGCAGTGCGATATGAATTTGAAACAGAAAACATAGTACGGTTTGTGTGGGTCGGCGGCACTGTTTTTGAAGTGATGGTGAAGACGGTGTATGATGATACCCGTGTGACTCATTTTCACAAATTAAAAGACAATTTTTTTATGGTCGTCTTGCACACGAAGCTCGTTCTTTCAAGAATATTTTTACTAAAAGGGATATTAAAATAATATGACACTAACCATTAATGATCAATTTATACCTCTCGAAAATGTCACCAATGCTTCGAAAATAGAACTCGATGGCAGCACACTTTTTAGAGAAAAAATCACAGCGGCCGAAAAACTTCTGTTAAAAGAGATTAGTGACGGTCATCCGATTTATGGGGTGACGACGGGATACGGTGATTCGGGAAAAAATTACCTTGTTTATGAAGATGCGCGAACGTTGCAGGTGAATCTGTACCGTTTTCATGGATGCGGTGTTGGTGAAATTCTCTCTGAGAAAGAGATTTTCAACATCGTTTTGGTTCGTCTGATCAGCATCTCCAAAGGGTACTCTGGGGTGAGTATGGAGCTGCTTGAAGCGATGCTGAAATTTCTAGAACTGGGTATTCTTCCCGCGATTCCTTCCAAGGGTTCGGTGGGTGCCAGTGGAGATTTGACTCCGTTATCCTATATTGCTGCGGCTCTTGCGGGGGAGAGAGAAGTGATTTATCGCTCCCAAATCCGTCCCTCTGCCGAGGTTTTGCGTGAGTGCGGGCTTGAACCGTACACATTTAAACCCAAAGAAGCGCTGGCCATTATGAACGGAACGTCGGTTATGGCGGGGGTTTTGGTGAGTCAGCTTGAAAACTTTGAACGCCTGCTTATAGGACTGGAGAGTTTTTCGGCCGGATTATTTGAGGCGATGGAGGCAGATACGACCGCGCTGGAATCGTTCGTTCATCAGGTTAAGCCTTTTGAGGGGCAGATTAAATGTGCTAAAAACTTGAGAGAGAAGCTGGAGGGGGCGACATTAGTGCATGATCGTCTTTCACGCTATAAGAGTTTTTTTGATGCGAAGCACCATAATATCCAAGACCGTTATTCGATTCGATGCATTCCACAAATCTTAGGGGTGGCGTGGGACAACCTCTCCCAGGCTAAACAATGGGTGGAAACGGAGATTAACTCGGTGAGCGATAATCCCCTCATAAATTGCGATGAGCAGATTATTTATACGGGGTGTAATTTTTACGGCGGTTACATGGCGCATGCGGCGGATACGCTGAAAATTTGTTTGGCCAATATGGCGGATTTGCTGGATAAGCAATTTGCTCTTTTAGTAGATGATAAATTTAATCGCGGTTTGGGTGAAAACCTGAAGCTTTCAAAAGAACATTATCACCATGGGTTTAAAGCGATGCAAATTACCCTCAGCTCTCTCAGTGCAGACGTTATGATGCGGATGCTCCCTGCGAGTGTCTTTTCGCGCTCAACCGAATCGATGAATCAAGACAAAGTGAGTATGGGGACAACCAGTGCATTGGGGCTGAAAGACGGTATTATCGATTTTTCGTCTATGCTGGCCATCGCAATGTTGGGAATAGCGCAGGCAATGGACATTCGAGGGGTTGAAAAATTCTCGCCGTTTGCCCAAACATTGTACGGAAAAATTCGGAAAATTTCAGCTCCTTTGATTGAAGATCGCAGACTTGATGGGGACATTGCCAAAATAAGAGAACTTCTACTTCGCGGAGAGCTTGCATGAAAACTGTTCTCGTGACGGGAGCCACAGGGGCCATCGGCGAAGCTACGGCACGTTATTTTTCCTCTAATGGTTATTTTGTCTATATCCATTATCACAGTAACAAAGCCAAAGCGGATGCATTGGTAGAAGAGTTGGGTAATGCGCAGAGTGTCGGTTTTGATATTGCATCGGCTGTGAGCGTACGTACGGCATTAGAGGGTATATCGGTTGATGTGCTGGTGAACAATGCCGGTAAAACGAAAGATAAACTTTTCTTTTGGATGGAAGAGAGTGATTGGGATGACGTCATTCAGACCAATTTAACGGGTACTTATTATGTGACCAAAGCGCTGCTTCCTGCTATGCAAAAACAAAAGAGCGGTGCTATTATCAATGTAGCTTCGGTTGCGGGTGTAGTTGGAAACATTGGTCAGACAAATTATGCTGCTTCAAAGGGGGGAATGATCGCGATGACCAAATCGCTCGCCCTTGAAGTTGCACGGTATAAAATTCGTGCTAACTGTGTTGTCCCCGGATTTATCCATTCGGAGATGACGGAAGGTTTCAATGAAAAAGATTTTGAAAAGATGATTCCCATGAAGCGCTTTGGAAGAGCGGATGAAGTGGCAGAAGTGATTTTTTTCCTCGCCGATAAGGCGTCGTATATGACGGCTGAAGTGGTGAATATTTCGGGGGGGATGGTACGATGACACGGCGTGTTGTGATTACGGGCATAGGGTTTTATTCTCCTATAGGGGATAATTTGACGGATCTTCGGAGTAATTTTGAGCAGATGAAAAGCGGTGTGCGAACCATGACTGAGTGGGATAAAGCGAACGGTTTGAACGCTAGGATAGCAGGGGTAGTGGGGCAGGATGATTTTAGTGAGATACCCCGACAATACCGTCGTACGATGGACCGGGTTGCTATGATGTGTGCCCTTTCGCTAAAACGAGCCGTTGCGCAAAGTGGTCTTAGCACTTCAGCAGTTACCTCTCCTCGAACAGGAATCTCGTTTGGTTCGGCCATGGGAGGGCTGGAGACGCTGTTTGATTATGCTGAAGATGTTTCGCATAACAGTGGATTCGGACGTCAAAATGCCACGGCCTTTTTGCGTTTCATGAGCCATACGGTCTCAGCAAACTTGGCGGTAATGTTTGGGATTATCGGACGTAATATACCTACTAGTTCAGCATGTACCGCTTCTGCGCAAGCCATCGGTACGGGATATGAGTCAATCAAATATGGGATGAGTGATGTGATGCTTGTCGGTGGCGGAGAGGGTCTGCATTATGTCGAAGCCGGAATTTTTGACAGTATGGGTGCTACGGCCATCGGATACAATGATAATCCCGAAGAGGCGTCACGGCCGTTTGACATCTCACGTTCAGGTTTAGTTGTCTCGGAAGGTTCGGGGGCGTTGGTGCTAGAAGAGTATGAACATGCCAAAGCACGAGGAGCCGTTATCCTGGGTGAGATGGTAGGGTATGCAACGGGATGCGATGGCAGTCATATAACATTACCATCTGAACGTGGAATGGAATCGGTAATGCGTGATGCGTTGAACGATGCTCGGTTAAATTCAAGCGATATTGGGTATATTAATGCCCATGCGACGGCAACACCCAAAGGGGATATTTTCGAATCGATTGCAGTACATCGGGTTTTTGGGTCTACTACCCCCATTAGCAGTATCAAAGGGTACACTGGACATATGTTCGGCGGCGGAGGGGCATTTGAAACGATTGTTTCTTTGATGGCACTGAATGAATCCTTTTTACCTGCCAATAAAAATCTAGTAGAGATCGATCCGACGTGTGCCCCTTTGGATTATATTCGTGCTCACCGTGAAACGCCTATTACAGCTGTCATGAATAATAATTTTGCGTTCGGTGGGATTAACACCTCGATCATATTGAAGAAAATTTAACTTTAAAGGCTTTGAAAATGAATCATGATGTATTTAAAAAAGTTCAAGCGATTATCGTAGAGCAGTTTGAAAAAAATCCCGAAGAGATTACGCTCGAAAAATTATTAGTGGAAGATTTGGAGCTCGATAGTTTAGATATGTTTGATTTGGTGTGCGCGCTCGAAAAAGAGTATGATTTCCATTTTCAGCTAGATAAGGACTCATCCATTGAAACCGTAGGCGATATTGTAGGGAAATTAGAAAACCATTTGTCTAAATAATGATTTTTACCCTCCTGTATATTCCATTAATAGTGATTGGGTGTTACTATTTTCCGGTATCAACGGTGGGAATATCTCTCGTTACCGTGGGGTTTGGACGGGTGATTCTTTTGGCTTACCGTCATGGAGAACGTAAAAATTTCATCTCTCCTGTTTTCCTCGGTTTGTTGGGGATGGGTGCTTGGATTTCCGAAGATTTTATTGCACTGAAACTCTATCCTCTCCTCCTTTCTCTCCTTTTTTTATTCTATTTTATTGGTTCTGTTGTCAGAAAACGTTATCTTCTTATTGAATGGGTAGAAAAATTCAAAAAACGACCCTTAGAAAGCTCAGAACGGCGTGATGTTATCGTTTCTCATTGGTTTTGGATTGGTGTTTTAGGGCTGAACAGCTCGATTCATCTTTATTTGGTACTAAAAGAGAACACTTTTTTATGGGCATTGTATTCTTTTGCAGGATGGTATCTCCTCTTTGGTATGGCGATGGTACTGCAATTTTTATTCGCGTATCGTATACAAGTAGGTCAATGGATTCGTAATCTCTGGGGATATGGTCTTTTTGTTGGGGTGATCGTTATAGGATTTATCCCCGCGATAGGGGGGTATTTTTTTAAAGTGATTATGCGAGAATCAAAGCCTCATATACTATTTCAGCGTGTCACGGCGATGATTTTTCGAGTATTTTTTCGATATGCCCCCGGTATTGGAGGGATTGATCTTCAAGTGAATCCAAAATATAATCCTGGTGACCATTATATCTATATTGCGAATCATGAATCTTGGCTCGATTATCCGCTTATGGGTGGGTACATCACCGATTTGTTTCATCTGACCAATAAAAAAAGTCCTTTTGTGTGGTTTTTTCGCCCTATTGCCCGTTTATTGGGGGTGATCGATGGTGTCGGTATCAATGTCCTTCACTTGCTGTTACAAAAACTGCGAAATAGGAGCAATGTTTTGATTTTTCCGGAAGGCTCACGCAGTGTGGATGGAGCATTACTCCCTTTCAAAAAAGGGGCATTTTCACTGGCCATAGAGTCGGGTGTTCCTATCGTCCCTATTGTGATATCAGGGACGCGGCATCTGGTTCCCAAGGGGAGTATTTCTTGGAAAAAGGTTAAGGAAATTGGGATAAAAATTCGGATTATGGAGCCAATGACAATTCAAGAGGGTGAGGATGCCCAAGGGTATAAGCAACGCATATGGGAGAGTATGAGGGAGAATAAAGAAGAATTAGACCTCTCCTAAACTGCGGTGCCGGTATTAAAAAAATCATAATGATTAAACCACTGATCTGGATGTTCTTTGACGGCTTTTTCTAAGATGTCTGCGTATTCTTGAGCGGCAGTTGCGATTGCTTCCTCTTTGGAGAGTGTACGATCGTACGGAGTTAACCAGTAATAGCTAACATTGTAATGATAATCCTTTTCTCGTAATGAGAGTAGTGCAATCAAGGGGACTTTACGGTTATACGCGACTTCAAAAGGATTTTTGTTGATGATAACCCGTTTACCCAAAAAAGTAACGGGCACACCGCCTTGTTGCGTTAAAAAACGATCGGCCATCATGGCAACGATTTCACTATTTTGAAAAGCTTTCGCGATACGGATAGCCACTGCAATTGACCCCTCGGAGAGATCAATGACTCTGAGGGGATTGTTCTGTTTGCCTTGAATAAATTTTCCAAACCCTTGAATACTCTCTTTGATGACTTCTTGCATGACAATATTGACAGGAATTTTTTTTTCAGAAAGAAGCCGTTCACAGATGCTCCAATCCCCAACATGGGAAAAAAGAAAAAGGATCCCTTTCTCTGCATCCGAGGGGAAAGGACCTTGATTCTGAGCATTCACATGATAGCGTTGTAAGAATCTTTTGCTTAAAAAGCGATCGGCAAAAACAAGGGCATAGCTGTACAGATGACGATAGTAAATACGAAAATCAAACTCTCCCGTGCAGAGGAGATAGTATTCACGCAAGGACCGCTTGGCCGTAGGAGTTGTTATGGAAAAATACAAAACGACAAAAAAGAGGATGAATCGTAATCCAGGATATCCGAAAAAATGGAAAAAAAGGTATACGATGTATAAACCTGCACCACTGCCTCGTTGTTTAATCATCGTTTGAGAACCTTTTTTAGGCAAATTATACCGAATTACGAGTTAATCATGAGGGGGCTTTTATCTCTTAAAAAGATACAAAAAGGTAAGATTTGTTCCAAAACAATAATAATAAAAAATAGGAAAAAAATATGATTGAATACCGTTTGGTTAAAGAACAACTCATCGAAGTGCTTCAACTCGAAGATATGAATGCAGATGAAATCGACGACGATGCCCCTTTGTTTAACGAAGGGCTTGGGCTTGACTCAGTGGATGCTATCGAGTTGGTTATTTTTCTAGACAACCAATACGGAATTAAAATCGACAACGTTGGACAGTCAAAAGAGATTTTTGTCTCTGTGCGCACTCTCACCGATTTTATCAATCAGAACCAAAAATCGTCATAAAACAATACAGATTTTCAAAGGGGATACGTGGAAGTAAAAGAGATTGTGTCGGATGTTCTGATTATCGGAGGAGGTCCGGCAGGATCCATCGCAGCAGCCTCTTTGGTGCAAAAAGGATACAGTGTCAGCATTGTCGAGAAAGTTCCTTTCCCACGCTTTGTGATAGGCGAATCGCTTTTGCCGAGGTGCAATGAGCTCCTGGCAATGAACGGGATGTTAGAGACGATCGATACACACGGATTCATGATAAAACCAGGTGCATGCTTCGAGATGAACGGTCTGAGAGAATCCTATAATTTCAGCGAAAACATCGGTCAAGCGTACGGTACATCGTATCAAGTAAAACGGGAAGAATTCGATGATTTGCTCTTGAAGCAAGCGGTTGCTTTTGGCGCGTCGTTGTATGAAGAGACGGAAATTACAGGTTTTGATCCTGAAACAACGACGGCAACGGCCGTGAATAAAGAGGGGAAACCTCTGGTATTTAAAGCATCATTCGCCCTCGATGCTTCCGGATACGGCCGTGTATTTCCTCGTCTTTTAGGGTTGGATGAACCCAGTGAACTGAAGGTACGAAGCGCAGTATTTACCCGTGTGCGTAACGATATTCGCCCCAATGATGAAACGC
>JAUXSZ010000128.1 GCA_030679635.1 Sulfuricurvum sp.
CGAACATCTGGATTTTCGGGTGCATCGTAACCGCAATTGGAATGTTTAAGCCAATCACCCGGATGCAGTATCGGCGTTCCACCCAGTTGGATAATACGATTACTTATCATTGTTGCATGGCGAAGTTCATCAGCGGCATGCAATGTCAATTCAGCGATCACAGCATCTTTCATCAGCCCTTTAATAACTTTGGCTTCGATAAAATATTGATAATACGCCAGCCATTCATCACAATAAGCACGATTTAACAGATCAATAACCGTACCGGCTTCTATGTTTTTAAGGATTGATATTCCACCTTTTGCCATTAGAAACTCCTTTTTTAATATTAAAAAGACTTTAGCACCGTTACTCTTAAAGAAGGATAATTTTTTTTAACGATATTGGTTCAATGCATTTAGATCAAGAATTTCAAAAGTTTTACGCGGTTGGAAAACAATAACCTTCTCTTTTTTGAGCCTTGAGAGGATTCTCGAAAGCGTTTCAGGAGCAATACCTGCCATCTTTGCGATCTCTACTCCTTTTAAATCTCTGAATATTTCTGGTCGATCCGTCATCAGACGGACAATTTTACTCAATGCATCCGGAGCACTCAATTGCTCATTCAATCGCTGTAAAGAGGCAATTTTCTGAGCCAAAGAAGCAATTAACGCGATACTCAATCCGGCATCTTCATGCAAAAGATTTAAAAACGGATCGCGATGAATTTTCAACACGGTAGATGGGCTCAGGGTCTCTGCACTGGCGGGAAAAGGGATCGCTTGCAGTGTCGCCGATTCTGCAAACATCGATGGCCCTCGGAATCGGTGCACTTCAACCGTTCCCGCGTCATTGGATTTGTACACCGAGACATCACCCTCCAAAAGAAAATGAAAATAGTCGCTTTGATCCCCTTCATAAAAGATGATTTCACCGGATGAATAGTGTCGGAACAAAGATATGGCTTCGAGCCGCTGAAGCTGTGCAGCGGGAAGATGACTGAATATTTCAATGGTCTCTAGCATAGCTTACGGATTCCCTTGAAAAGGTTCAAAGCCAAATTCTTTGGGACGCATAAGTTCAACGGGATAGACAACTTGAGAACCAACGATTCGCATGGAATAGGCGCGCTCAATACCATAAAGATGGGAAATTAAATAATCAGCACCGACACTCGTTGTGTAGTTGATCCAATCAAATGTCAGATCATTATTTAATAACGCATTGGACTCATAAATGGAGGGGACTTGTTCTATGATCGAATTGGCAATAATCATATTTTGTCGGTCGGGGTATTGGGTTAAGGTAAGCAATGTAGGATCAAAATTCATTTGTGTTGACAGTATGTTGCGTTCTTTGACACCCGTAAACGTCATATGAGATGTCAACATCGCCGTTTTAATCACCGGCAGATGGATCACAATGCTTTTTTTTGAAAAGGCAGAGGGTCTTGCCAAGTGTCTGACGATATCGGATCCTTTTGCATCCACCGCATACGCAGAAATAGAACTAATTTCTCTTTTCGATTCATGCGCGAGCACCTGCGTTGCTTTGTTCAAAGCACTTCCAACCGTAGAATTATCATAAAATATCGCAACGGAGTTAGCCATATATGGCGTCAGCGATTCGATTTGCGCCTGATAATCGATGGCTCCGAAGGTAAAATTTTCAGGAGCCGGCCCCACATCACGTTTGTGTACTGTTGGGATAAAAACAATTTTATTGGTTTGCGTATTCAAAAGATTCTTCACGCCGCTCAATGTCAAAGGGGCCAATACCGCATCCACTTTGTCACCCTCCATCTTCGTCAGTGCCTGAGATATCGACGCTTCCGATTCATCACCCATTGGATAGGCTATAAGCTCAAATGAGTGATTGGATGCTAAAAAAGTAGCCAATGCCACATTGTAGCTTGCCTGACTATACCGCCCGATAACCGACGGAGCAGAGAGGAGCCCGATTTTAATTTGCCCAGAGGTACTGCCAGGTTCAGCTCCCAATAGCGTAATAGCAAGAAACGAAAAAATCAGAACAACCCATCTCATTGCAAAGCACCTTTGATGGTTTGCAAATCGCGCATAGCCTCTTTTTTAAATGAGGGATTTCGTAGTAAATAGGTGGGATGATAGAGCGGAATCAATAGGGAGTTTCCATAGGGAATAAGCTGACCGCGTAAAGAGTCAAAATCCTCCGCACCGTTGCTCAAAATACGATACGCATCGCTCCCTAAAGCAACGATTATCGAAGGGGCAATCATCTCAATTTGTCGAGACAAGTAGGGGTAACAGCTATTACACTCGCTGGAAGAGGGTGTTTGAAATCCAAAAGGTTTGCATTTAACGGCATGCGTCACAAAAACCTGATCAATCGAGAGCCCTAGAACTTTTTCGATCATATCCCGCAACATCGCTCCGGAACGACCTGCGTAATAATCATTCCCCTCATCTTCAGCAGCAGAAACGAACGCGTCAACAAACATAATGGATGCTTGATGACTCCCATATCCGCTCATACTTTGACGCCTGGATTTACACAGATCGCATAAATGGCACTGAGCAATGGTTTGATTGAGCTGCGAAAGAGAAGAGGGGAGCGAAGTCCCAACACTGGGTATGTTTGGGCTGATAGGGTCTACATATTTATAACCCAAAGATTTTAATCGATACAAGTTTTCAAGCAATGCTAAATTTTGATAAGAGTCCACAATAGCGCTTTAATGTTTAGATGAAAGCAGTATAGTTAAAGTGTACCAAAAATTACTTTTAATTTGATTTTGACAATAAAAACTTGAGAAGAAATTATATTTAGACAGAAAGAGATAAAAACTTGACCCAAAAGAGGTCAAGAAAAGTGTTTATGAACAGTGTCCGCCGCCGCAACATGTGCTTTCTTCAGAAACTTCTACAATAACAGGAGTTGATTCCCAAAGACCGTGTTTGGTGCAGTAACCGTGTGCTACAAGCGTCAATTTTTTGCTCATAGGAACGATGTTGAAAGTTACTTCTGCATGATTCTTTTCATTTCCAAGAGTTCCTGGGATGAAATCAGCACGAGCAAGAAGTGTTTCGCCATTGTACAATGCGATGTTTGCGATAAAGTGATCGAAATCATCCGGATGAGAATATTCGTTACCCATTTTGATGGTTACCGGAAATTTTTCACCTTTTTTTGCTTCAGTAGCACAGTGGATAAACGGTGAATGACGATCAATATAATCTTTTTTTGATTCGCGTTCTACAGTGTCGATATCGACGTAACGATTGATTGTTGGCATGTCAATTCCTTGTGATTTTTTAAGATGAATGAAGGCATTGTACCCCGCCAATCTTTTAAATTTCCCTAAAGAGGATTGTTTATATCTTATTTAATTTTTACCAAAGCAACAGCCATTTTTAACCAATATCCCGATAGAATAAAACTCGTATTAAAATGATATTTGGATGAAAAATTATGTTAAAACCACTCTTAATTGAAATCGGTGTCGAAGAGCTTCCGGCCGTTCCCTTACTCAAAGAATTGAACGAAATTGAAAAAAAATGGGCTGCCGTATTGGAAAAAAACGGCCTATTGGGAGAGTTTGAATTTTATTACACCCCCAGACGACTGGTACTGTGGCACAATGAATTTCTAACCCGTCAAGAAGAGCGTGTGGAAGAATTTTACGGGGCACCTCTCGAGATGGCACTCAAAGATGGCCTTCCAACGCCTGCAGCACTCGGTTTTGCAAAAAAATGCGGTGTCGAATTCGATCAGCTGTCTCATGCTCAAAAGGGCGGCAAAGAGGTTCTTTACTACTCACGAACCGTACCCGGGAGAGAGAGCCACGAACTGTTGGGAGAGATGATCAACCAGTGGATCAAAAGTCTAAACTTCGGAAAATCGATGCGTTGGGGAAGCAGCAGTGAGAGTTTCATCCGTCCTATTCGCTGGGTGAATGTCATGCTGGGGGAAAATGTTGTTGATGTCGAGCTTTTTGGCGTGGCATCCAAAGCTGCCACCTATGTTCACCGGATCAGTCATTTTGAAGCCAAAACAGTCAACTCTATTCATCACTATTTTGATCTCCTCAAAGAGGGTTCGGTTACACTGTTCCCTCAAGAACGTCGTGACCATATACTGGCCTCTTTTGCAAAGCTCGAAAAAGAGCAGGGGATTAGCATTGAAATAGATGAAGATCTTTTGGATGAAGTCGTTGCTATCACGGAACATCCAACACCTCTCATCGGAAGTTTTGATGAATCATTCCTACAGCTTCCGCCAGAAGTGATCATCACCTCGATGAAAGAGCACCAGCGCTATTTTCCTGTCTTTAAAGACGGAAAACTGATTAACGCATTTTGTGTCGTATCCAATGCACTATGCGATGATTACTCAAAAGTCATAGAGGGGAATGAGCGTGTTCTCCGCCCTAGATTGAGCGATGCCCTTTTCTTTTACAACAATGACCTAAAAAAAAGGCTCACCACCAGTGGATTAGAAAAAGTCGTTTTCATGAAGGGTCTTGGCACTTTATCCGAAAAGATCTCACGTGAAAAAGGGGTTGCTCACGTATTATTTGATCTCGTATCACTGCGTATGACGTGCGACAAATCGACATTGGACCGTGCTATTGATTTGGCAAAAGCAGATTTGATGAGCGAAATGGTTTATGAATTTACAGAGCTTCAGGGGCTTATGGGATATTACTATGCCCTCGCACTTGGTGAAAAGAGTGAAGTTGCTCTCGCAATCAAAGAGCAATATCTTCCAACAGGCGAAGAGAGCGAACTGCCAAGTACCCTATTAAGCGCCATAGTTGCTATGGCGAATAAACTCGATACCCTTATCGGGATGTTCAGCATCGGTGAAATACCAACGGGTTCGCGCGATCCGTTTGCTCTGCGTCGTGCGGTGAATGGTCTGATCAAGATTGCATTGGCATACCAAATTCCTCTAAATTTTTCCACGATTATCGATGCCCTCAAACCTCTTTATCCGTCCGAAAATGAGTATAAGAAAAACGTAGAAGCATTCATCGTCGAGCGACTCATGGGTGTTTACCCGATCAATCCATCGATTATTCATGCCGTTGTCTCCAAAGACTCTCACGTAGAGCTGGACATACTTGCCCTTGACCGTAAAATTACTGCCGTTAACAGTATCGCTCTCTCCGACTCCTTTATTGAAGCGTTTTCGACATTTAAACGGGTTTCTAATATTCTAAAAGATGAAACGATGACTAAAGTATTCACGGTTGATCCTTCATTACTTCACGAAGAGGCGGAGCGGCTCTTGTTTGAAGCGGCATCTTTGGTGATTCAAAATCAGCATACGACACTCGAAGAGCGACTGGATGCCCTCTTTGGTCTAAAAGATTTATTGAATACCTTCTTTGATAATGTCATGGTTAATGCCGAAGATCTTAAAGTACGCGCCAATCGAAAGGCTCTTGTTGGAATGATTTATCAAGAGATATACACCATTGCCGACATTAAAAACATTACATTATGATGTAATCATCGTTGGTGCAGGGATCAACGGCTGCACCAGCGCCTATTTTTTATCGCAAGCAGGACTGAAGGTCGCTTTAGTCGATAAAACAGGTATAGCCAGCGGCGGGAGCGGTGCCGCAGGTGCCTTTATCTCTCCCAAGTTTTCCAAAGAAGGACCTCTTAAAGAACTCATGGCTGTCGCGTACGATGAAGCCATGACCTTTTATACCACTGTCTTAGCTTCCCACACCCTCTTAAAACCTCTTTTACATATGAGTCAGGACAATCCGGATGAATCGATTTCTCTTGAGCAAAGTGCTGTCGTGGATGCACGAAGCGCATGCGAAACATTGGCTTCAGGAATAGATTTCTATGTTTTAGAGGTACAATCACCGAGCTATGTAGAAGAAGAATGGCATTGTGAGGACTTACGATCATCCCATTTGGTGTTAACCATCGGTGCGTATCCCAAGATCATGCCCATAGATTATGTAGGACTGCGCGGCATTTGGGGGCATCGTATCGATATTACAACATCAAGCGATGTACCATGCATTATGCACCAATATGTCTCCATCTCCCCAACGCTCAATGAGGGAGTTATCGCCATAGGAGCGACGCATGATGTTCACTATTCTCCCTTTGATCCTTTCGCCATCTATGATATTGAAGCAGGGCGAGCGGAGCTCATAGAAAAAGCACTGAAAACATTAAAATTAAATAATATTAAGATATTAAAAGACTATACGGGTCTGCGTAGCGGATCAAATGATTATATGCCGATGTTGGGAAGCTTGGTGGATGCTCACGCTACATTGGCACTGCATCCTCATTTGCAGCACGGAAAAGAAACGGATCCCAAAGAGTTTGTCTACTATCCCAATCTGACAATGATCAACGGTTCGGGGGGATATGGATTTGTTTTGGCCCCTTATTTGGCCAAACGATTAAAAGAGTATTTGGTTGAGGGGATACCTATGGATAAGATGATCTCCCCTTCACGTTTTTTCTCACGATGGGCTAAACGAAAAAAAAGTTAATCGTACACCACCACACCGTAATTGTCGTCAATCCGATAAAAACGTGAATCAGGGGTGATGGCCAAATCATTCAAACGTCCCAAATGGACATAGCTTTTTTTGGTCAGCGCAATGGCGTTTTCGGTAAAAAAACGTTTCAGATTGACAAACTTAATATCATTAACGTATTTGTATTCGAATTGATTGTACAAACGCATCTTCTTGTACGCAAAAATATGGCTGTCCATACTCAGACTGGATGCCGCGTAGTTTGTGGGTAGCCATCCGGAGAGATCGGTGAGGGAAGATTCGATGTATTCGTATTTTTGCGGAAGGGTATGTTTTTCGATAAAAACGTAACGATTCAGTTTGATATGGCGACTGTCATTCCAGTAGGTATAAGCGGGGTTGCTTAACTCGAGTTTAGTATTTATCTCTTTCCAGAGCCAATGCTTATTAAGAATCGAATAGAGTGCTGACATGGTTATGATGTTTCCTTAGTTACTCGTTGGAAGTATCATAATTATTGAGGGCAAGTCGTTTTGCATACATAAAACGCTGTTTGTAGTACCCTTTATCGATGGTATCATACTGAACGCGTCTATTTTTATACGATGCATGAATAATTTGCCCATCACCGGCATAAATGGCTACGTGCGAAGGTTCATCTTTGTAGGTATGATAGAACATCAAGTCACCTACTTGCAAATCATTTTCGTTGACATCTTTTCCATAGGTTGCCTGTTCTGCTGCACTGTGAGGCAGTGATACGCCAAACTGACTAAAAACTTGTTGGGTGAAACCGGAACAATCGGTTTGGGCAGATTCTTTGCTTCCAAAACCATACGGAGTTCCTAGCAGCTCTTTGGCCCTAGCCATAACACGATCTTTTACCGTATGGATATTTTCAAACAATGATTTTTTTGGATTCGTCTCCACCTTGGCAACAACATTGGAAACCGCAGAATCCGGACAACTCAGAGGAGGAGTACTCGAGGGCGAAACGGGTTTATTAATCACAAGATAAGGTAATGCATCGTTTCCAATTTCTGGTTTTACAGGAATCGGTATCATTTTTGTAGGTTCTGGTTGAGCAACTATCCGCACGGCGGGAGCAATGGTAACTTTTCGTGCAGTTATCGGGGCAATTATCCTCTTAAAAGGATTGGGTTCATCTTGAGTTGTATCAATCGTTCGGGTCACTTCACGTTCGTATTCTAAAAAAAGCGAGGGCTCACGCCTCTGATTGCTATCAGCGGCCAACGCCCCATTAAGGACTAATAACGATAGGACTAAGCACCTTCTAATCATCCATCCTCCTACGTTTAAATAACTTAATTTTATTTTACTCTTAAACCATTATAAACTAAAAAGCTTTATGATTTATTATAATTCTCTAAATTCATTGAGTGATATGGTACACTACGAGTAAAAACAAACAGTTAATGAGGATAAATGAAAGAAGCAATCGTTCTTCTCAATATGGGTGGACCTAATAATCTACGTGAAGTAGAGATGTTTTTAACCAATATGTTCAATGATCCCGCGATCATTCGCACCAAAAGCACATTATTACGGCGTCTTATCGCAGGAATAATCACTCTGACCCGCACAGAAAAATCTCAAGAAATCTACCGCAGCATCGGCGGAAAGTCTCCAATCGTAGATCACACAAAAGCATTAATCAGCAAACTTCAATCACAAATTGATCCGGAGGTTGTCGTTGATTTTGTGATGCGTTATACCCCTCCAATGGCCAAAGAAGTCTGTACTAGACTTAAAAAACAAGGTGTTCAGAAAGTTTATCTTATCCCTCTCTATCCGCAGTATTCCAGCACCACAACCGCCTCTTCGATCGATGATTTTGAAATCAATGCACGAGGTATCGGATGGTTTCCCATCACCGTAGAGATAAAACATTTTTTTACGAATAAGACCTACAACGCGTGTCTCCTTGAACGGATTAAAGAGGCTTTGCAGAATGATAATCCTCATGGATTTGAACTTATTTTTTCGGCACACGGGTTACCCCAAAATATTGTGGATGAAGGCGATCCCTATCAGCGCCAAGTAGCGGCTCACGTGGAACTTATGAAAGATATTTTTCACCGAGAAGGGATCTATTTTCGAGGAGTTCATTTAGCCTATCAATCCAAAGTTGGCCCCATGAAATGGTTGGAGCCATCTCTGGAGTCAATGCTTCATTCTTTAACAAAGAAAAAAGTGATCATCGTCCCCATCGCCTTCACGATAGATAATTCAGAAACCGATTATGAACTCACGATAGAGTATGCCGAAGTAGCTCACACGCTAGGATTTACGGATTACCGCGTCTGCCGCTGTCCCAACGATCACCCTTTATTTGTTCAAACGCTCAAAGAACTGTACGAAAAAATGCAATAATGCAGCGGATTGTGATTTTCGATATGGACGGGACACTGATCGACTCTGCTACCGATATTACACTCTCTATCAATTATGTCCGAACTCATTACTATCATCTTGATGATCTTAGTGAGCGATTTGTGGTTGACGCAATCAATGCGAGCGAGCGTAATCTAGCCCATCTCTTTTATGACACCGACCATTATGATGAAGCCGCCAAAGCGTTGTTTGAAAAACATTATCACACTCAATGTACTCAAAATGTACGTGCATATAACGGTATTACTGAAACATTGGTCAAACTTCACTCCCAAGGATGCCTACTCGGTGTGGCGACCAACGCACCGAGTAAATTCGCAAAACGGATGCTCTCTCATTTACAGCTCTCACAGTACTTTACCCATATTATCGGTGCCGATAATGTTGAGCATCCCAAGCCTCATCCTCAAATGATTAAGATACATTTGGAACATCATGGTTTCCGTCCCACGCATGATCGTGCATGGATGATTGGCGACAATAAAAAAGACATGGACGCCGCAGCATCTGCTAATATCACCGGGATCTTTGCCGCTTGGGGGTTTAGTGAAAGTGGAAACGGTGACTATTTGGTCAGTGACCCGTGTGAACTCTCTGCCATTATTTTAGAGGAGGTGTGTGATGCTTGAAGCCGATTCATTAATCGCCATTGTCATGATGTCTTTGCTTTTTTTACGTCATATTAATGTGTATAAAGAGCGTAATAAGATCAACTACACCCCTGTTGTTATCGGAATCGGTATTATCGCCGGTTTGCTCCATTTTGTTATGATGAGTGATGCTGAAGGATGGCTATTTGCGCTTCGCGAGTCATTATTGACTGTTATTGTCGGCGTTATTCTCTCTGCGATTATGAGCGTTATGAGTCAAACACAATACGTTGCAAACGAATACGAAAATAATTCTCGCATCCAAAACATTGATGACGGACTGGAATCTCTCAAAAATCTTTTCAGCACTGTGAATGGCCAATTAGGACACGTTACCAAAATGGAAGACTCCACCCAGTTACAGCTTAAAAATATTTTCAAAGAAGAGATTGATGCCCTTAATCTGATCCAGAGTAATCAAAAATTATTTATCCATAAGATCGAATCGATACTCGCCAAACAGCAAGTATCCATGGAAAAATTCGAAGAATTTACCCTGAGTGAGTTACCAAGCCTGGACAATGTTGTCCATCGTCACATAGACCTTCTGCGCATCTCCGAGCAAGACCATTTTAATCATCTGAAAAATGCGATCAAAGCCTCCGGCGATGAGAAAAAAGAGTTGCATG
>JAUXSZ010000134.1 GCA_030679635.1 Sulfuricurvum sp.
CACATCGGAGCACGCACCGCCTTGCCGATCAGTTCTGCCTGCGCATCCGTAATCACTGTCCCGATCTCGGCCATTTTTGCCTGAACGATCGCACCGATCTGCACTTTGTTCATGACGCTCTCGCGCAGGACTACGGTGATGAATAAGCCGAAAATAGAAATTGCCTGCAACCAATGCCACAAACGATAGGAAGACGAAAAGTGACGCATGAGACCCCTTTTAGTACGAATGAATAATTATATTCCAATACGTATAATACTATAGGCGGAGCGTTAAAAAAAATAGTGTGATTTGAAAGTGTAGAGGAAGGGAGATCCCCCGAAGGAGATCGGAAAAAATTACCTTAGCTGTTACGCTTTTTGATAATCTCTTCGGCAACGTTACGTGGAACTTCAGCATAGTGATCAAATTCCATAGAATAACTTGCACGTCCTTGTGTCGCTGAACGAAGGTCAGTTGAGTAACCAAACATTTCAGAAAGCGGAACAAACGCATCAACAATTTTGTTACCAGAACGGTCACCCATGTTGTTAACTTGACCACGACGACGATTAAGGTCACCGATAACGTCACCCATGAAGTTTTCAGGTACTTCTACTTCAACTTTCATCATAGGCTCTAGGATCGCAGGATTTGCTTTACGGCAAGCCTCTTTGAATCCCATAGATGCAGCCAATTTAAAGGCCATCTCAGAGGAGTCAACTTCGTGGTATGAACCATCGTACAATGCAACTTCGATGTCCTCGATCGGATAACCCGCGAGAACACCTTTAGCCATCGCTTCTTTACACCCTTTTTCAACGGCAGGCACGTATTCTTTTGGAATTACCCCACCTTTGATTTCGTTCTTAAACGTATAGCCTGTACCTGGCTCACCCGGCTTAACACGAAGGTATACGTGACCAAATTGTCCACGTCCGCCTGATTGTTTAGCGTATTTGTACTCTTGGTTTACTTCAGCACGGATTGACTCACGGTAAGCAACTTGTGGAGCACCGACTTCTGCGTCAACTTTGAACTCACGGAACATACGGTCAACCAAGATTTCTAGGTGAAGCTCACCCATACCGGAAATAATTGTTTGACCTGTCTCTTCGTCTGTGTGAACGCGGAAAGATGGATCTTCTGCTGCTAATTTAGCAAGAGCGATACCCATTTTTTCTTGGTCAGGTTTTGTTTTAGGCTCAACCGCAACCGAGATAACCGGCTCTGGAAAGTGCATACGCTCTAGTACTAAACGCTCTTTCTCATCACACAACGTATCACCTGTCGTTGTGTCTTTAAGACCTACAACCGCACCGATTTCACCTGCGTAAAGGGATTTAATCTCTTCACGTTTGTTCGCGTGCATTTTCACGATACGTCCGATACGCTCTTTCTTACCTTTGATGGTATTATAAGCATACGTACCAGATTCGAGAACACCACGGTACACACGTACGAAAGTGAGCTGTCCTACAAACGGATCGGTCATAATTTTGAACGCAAGACCGGCAAAAGGAGCATCGTCTGTTGATGGAACTTCTACTTCAACCTCTTC
>JAUXSZ010000135.1 GCA_030679635.1 Sulfuricurvum sp.
GGCGGCTGAGCTGATCCGATTTTTGATCTCAAAAATGAGTCGTCTTAACCCGAATGAAGCAACTGCTTTGGTTGAAGTGCTGAGTTCTTTGACGAAAAGCATGGCGATGAGCATCAATACCCTTCATAATGCAGATGCCTCCGCATTGGCAAAAAAAACGATCACCCTTATTGAATCGCAAGGGGGAAAAACCCAAATTGATCTGCTAAAACAGGCATGGGAAAATTTCTTGAGTGTTTATGATGATAGTTTTTTGCAAAAATTATCTCCTTATACTGAGGTGGATTCCCTCAATCTCAAAAAAACAATCGAAGGGTTAAGCATTGAATCAAGATCAGCCCCCGAGAGTGATCACTCAAAAATAGCGCAATTACTCATTATGGGTCTCTCCCCTTCTATTGCACCAAAGATGGATGATAAAACAGCAGAATTAACACAAAAATTACAGGATAATCCTGATTATATCTCCCGTGAAGAGTTTGAAAAAGAGATTAAAGCGGCTATTGCAATGCGGATTGCACTCGATAAACAAAGTGTAGATGAGATGGTTAAAGCGCTCGATGAGCTGTTGGGCAAGCTCTCTGTCCAGTTAATCGAATTAATAGAACGGAGTGAACATTCCACAACCGAGATTCGAGAAGTGAAGCGGGATCTTGAAGCACTTGACTCCGAGAAGCCGAAAGATTTTAAAATGGCCCATAAACGTCTTTATGCAATTGCGACGACGTTAGAAGAAAAAGTTGAAATTTTGAGTCATGACTTGCGAATGCACAATGATAAAGTGATGAAAATGGGAGAAAAAATCGCTGCTTTGGAAACGGACCTAGCCCTTTCGATGCAAGCTTCGAGAGAAGATTTTTTAACGAAATTGTTTAATAGGCGAGCCCTTGAAGAGGCAATCGGGGTCAAAGAGGCGGAGTATGAGCGGTATGGTCGTAATTTCTGCATAGCAATGCTGGACTTGGATTTCTTTAAATCGGTAAACGATACTTATGGGCATGAAGCGGGAGATGCAGTGCTTCGGGCATTTGCTCAAATCCTGAAAGAGGAAGCTCGAGTCAATGATACGATAGGGCGTTCTGGTGGAGAAGAATTTTTAGCGATATTGGGAGATACAGACCTCTCTGGTGCTAAAACGTTTGGGGAAAAGGTACGTGCACATGTTGAACAGGCCCATTTTATGTACCAAGGGCAACGTATCCTAGTGACCGTCAGTGTCGGAATTGCACAGCGTATAGATTATCCATCATTGGAGGCATTAAAAGTAGGTACCGATGAACGGCTTTATAATGCAAAGCATAAAGGGCGCAACCGCGTAGAGGCATGATGAATCTAGAATCGTTTTTGGCGCAAAAACCACTTTTTTACGATGTTATTGATTATGAGAGATTTCCAAGAGCATACGCGAGTGTGTCGAATTTTTTAAACCATCCTAAAATCATTCACATGGTGGGTACGAACGGCAAGGGGAGTACGGGACGGTTCCTTAGCCTTGCCCTGCATCGCACAGGTAAAAAAACGGGGCATTATACTTCACCGCATATTTTAAAATTTAATGAACGTATATGGATTGATGGAGAAGATGTCAGTGAAGGGGAGCTTGAAAAAGGCCACCAAAAGCTCATCGGAGTATTAGACAGCGCAACGGCAGAGGCTCTTAGCTATTTTGAGTACACGACACTTCTGGCAATGGTTGTTTTTGAGGAGTGTGAATACGTTGTTGTGGAAGCAGGGCTTGGCGGAGAATTCGATGCCACCAATGTTTTTGATAAAGTACTGAGTGTTTTTACCCCTATTGATTTTGATCACAGCTCTTTTTTGGGGAGAACAATCGAATCGATAGCGACGACAAAGCTACGTAGCATGGAAAATTTGGCACTGTTAGGGAATCAAAATCATCCCGAGGTAGAAGAAATTGCCCGTAAAATTGCTGCGGAAAAAGGGTGCTTGTTACGTGGAGTAGGTGAAAAAATAACGTCCACGATAGAATCAATGGCATTGCATCTTGCCACAAAAAACGATCTTAGCGATTATCTGCGCGATAATCTTATCCTCTCGATGGTTGCTTTTGAGCTTTTGGGGTATGAGGCACGATCAGAGCTGTTTGATCAGAGTGCCCTATTTGGACGACTGAGCAAAATCGGTGAGAATGTGACGCTGGATGTGGGGCATAACGCCTTGGCCGCAGGTGCGATTGCAAAATCGTATTGCGGAAAAAAGATCACCCTCATTTACAATACCTATGCCGACAAAGATTACCGAGAAATTTTAACGATTTTGGCCCCGATTATTGACTCAGTAGAGATCATAGACGTAGAAGAGGGGCGTATTGTTCCCCTCCCTTTGCTGGAAGCGGTATTAAACGAAATTGGCCTCAGGTATGAACTATTTAAAGCAATGGATAGAACCAAAGAGTATCTCGTGTTTGGCTCCTTTAGTGTCGCCGAAGCATTTTTAAAGAGGATGAATAACCCATAATGTCACAAGCCAGATTTTACGAATATTTGAAAAACAATCCTAAAAACCGATGCGATGTTATCGTGTGCGAGGATGCAAAAGAGGCAGGAGAACTCTCCGACGTTGCGAAATTTTTGAACATCGATTGCGTCGTTTTTCCCGATTTTCGCGCGATTTATATGGACGATTTGCGCCCTTTCAGTGAAGAGTTGTTTGCCCTTTTCGCGGCGCTGCGTCACTATTACAAAGCTTCCAAAAAACCGCTGATTATCTCGCCCCTTAAAACACTTTTGTATCCCTTGCCGAATGAACAATTACTGCAGAGCATCGATATCGAATTTGCATCCCGTATCGATTTGACCTCTATGAAAGAGACGCTGCTTCGCTGGGGATATACGTTTGTGGATATGGTAGAGATGGAGGGAGAGGTATCGCATCGCGGTGATATCCTCGATATTTTTATCCCGGGTGAGGAAAATCCTTATCGCATCGGTCTCTTTGACGATGAAGTGGAAGAGATAAAAGCGTTTGATGTCGAGACGCAGCGGACGCTCAAAGAGGAACTGGCGTCGATTAGCGTCACCAGTGCCTTTTTCTCCCTTAGCGAGGAACAATACCATCGGTTTGAAAAAGAGATTGCCGTATCTGTTAGTGACAGTTTTGTCAAAGATATTGCATCGTTGGGGTTTTGGGTGCTGGGCGATGAGGGGGTTGACTTTACGTCAGACAAAAAGGTACTTCGACTGCGTGAGATGAAAAGCCTCTTGGACGAATCGTACGGAATGAATCACCCCGTATTGCCGCGTGAGCGTCTGGAATGTGCCGTTGTCCCTGAGGCTGTTCACTACAGTCCGCTGATCGCTCCGAGCTTGGAAACGCTTCGCAGTGTCCATAAAAAGAAAAAGTTTACGCTGATCGCTGCCAATGAGATGCAGCTCAAAGGGGCCGGTATTTTTGATCTTACGGGATTAGAGGTCAGAACCGCCGGGATTGTCCTCAATCTCATCGGACCCGACGAGGTGATCATCTCACTTAACCGCCATGAGAAAAAGCGGCGCCGCCGTAAAACGTCGATTCTCCTCGATGATCTC
>JAUXSZ010000019.1 GCA_030679635.1 Sulfuricurvum sp.
TCAAGCGTACGGTACATCGTATCAAGTAAAACGGGAAGAATTCGATGATTTGCTCTTGAAGCAAGCGGTTGCTTTTGGCGCGTCGTTGTATGAAGAGACGGAAATCACCGGTTTCGATCCTGAAACAACGACCGCAACGGCCGTGGATAAAGAGGGAAAACCTCTTATATTTAAAGCGTCATTCGCCCTCGATGCTTACGGATACGGCCGTGTGTTTCCTCGTCTTTTAGGATTGGATGAGCCCAGTGAACTCAAGGTGCGAAGCGCGGTATTTACCCGTATTACAGGCGACATCCGTCCCAATGATGAAACGCAAGGGTACATTTATGTTTACGTCCATGGTAACAACGATGCGTGGATTTGGATGATTCCGTTTTCGGATGGGGTGACGTCGGTCGGTGTTGTTTGTACCGAAGAGTATTTTAGCTCGTTTGGATTAGAGCATGAATCCTTTTGGGATACGATTATCACATCGACGCCGGGGGCAGCGGAGCGATTGCTTAATGCGACCAAAATTGTCCCTGTCGGCAAAATAGACGGCTACAGCGCCAATGTGAAATCAATGGTTGGAAAGAACTATTGCATGGCGGGAAATGCAACCGAATTTTTAGATCCTGTTTTCTCATCGGGGGTAACCCTTGCGCTTGAATCGGGAAACCGTGCGGCTCTCCTTATTGATAAAACGCTCAAAGGGGAAGAAGTCGATTGGGAAGGCGAGTATGTAGCGTACATGATGAAAGGGATTGATGTTTTCCGTGAATTCGTGGGGGCATGGTACGATGGAAGGCTGCAAAGCATTTTTGCTGTTCCCGAGAAACCCGATAAAATCAAACGCGCTATCTCTTCAATTTTAGGGGGGTACGTGTGGGATGATCACAATATATTTGTGAAAAATCCACGCAGTGCCATGGCGGCGGTTATCTCACAAATTACACCGGAATCCTCTACACATAAAGGCATTTGATGGATCATTTTTTTGATGTTAGCGGTATGTCCGCGGCGCAGGCGCAATATGAAGCGCAAAAGATAGCCTTCGCTCCCATTGTATTTCAAGCGGTCAGAGTATTGAGAGACAGCGGTATCCTAAAATCTCTCCATGAAAACCGTTTGGGGATGAGTGCCGAAGCCGTAGCCGAAAAACTCTCCATGACACCCTACGCGGTTACCGTGCTGTTGGAATCCGGTTTTAGTGCCGGGGTTGTTGCCAAAAACGAAGAGAGTTTTTCCCTCACAAAAATAGGCTATTTTCTCCTCAATGACCCAATGACCCGTATCAATATGGATTACAACCATTATGTCAATTATTTAGGGCTCTATGAGCTAGACACGGCGATCGCTACAGGCGAACCCACAGGACTTAAGATTTTTGGAGAGTGGGAAACGATCTATCCTGGATTAACATCTCTGCCGCCAAAAGCGAAAAAGGCGTGGTTTGATTTCGATCATTTTTACTCCGATTCGGCCTTTGAAGCGGCATTGGCAATCATAGCCAAAGATGAACGACGGCATCTTCTTGATATCGGGGGGAATACGGGACGATTTTCACTCACATGCGCAAAAACACTCCCCACATGCCACGTAACCATTGTCGATTTGCCGCAGCAGCTGGAAGTGGCTTCAGTAGCGATTGAGGAGGCAGGGCTCGGTGAGCGTGTCGATACCTATTGCGCCGATATGCTCGACCGCGAAACGGTACTGCCCTCCGGATATGATGCGGCATGGATGAGCCAGTTTTTGGATTGTTTCGGAGAAGAGGACATTGTAATGATCCTCTCGAAAATCGCAGATACCATCGATGAGGATGGCAAAGTTTATATATTGGAGCCGATGTGGGATCGCCAAAAATACGAAACATCGGCCTACTGTTTGATCAATACCTCTCCTTATTTTACGGCAATGGCGAACGGTAAAAGCAAGATGTTTAATCTGGGTGAATTGACGCGCTGTATTGTCAAATCAGGGCTAGTCATTAGCGATATACACGATCAGGTCGGTTTTTGCCACTCTTTGATCGTGTGTGAGAAAAAAAGAAAAGGGTAATAATGAGAGCGATAATTTTTCTGATTTTTCTGATCGGATCCCTGTGGGCTAAAGGCGAATTCACCGAAAAACGGTACATTTATGCACTGGACAAAACCACACTTTTCAAAGGCTCCATCGTTATCACGGACGATGCCACCATCGTCCGCTACACGTCGCCCGAAAAAAAGACCCTTACCCAATCGGGGCAAACCCTCACCGTCGACGATGTGGAGGCCAAAACATCTCACGTGATCGATCTCTCTAAGCGGATTGACATGAGTTTGTATTTTACATTTATGCGCTCGATCCATAACAAAGACTTTACCGGACTTAAAACGTATTTCGAGGTCACCAAAGAGGGAAATACCTATCACCTTTTGCCGAAATCGCAAGCGAAGCGTGCTATAGAGAAAATGGAAGTTACGATGCGCCAAGACGAGATCCGTAAGATGATCATTTATTTTACCAATCAGGATGTAATTGAAATTGAAACACTTTGAACGTATCCGCTTTCTCCTCATTGCCCTGGCGCTGATCGGGGGCGGTTTTTATCTCTTTCTCAAATACCCTCCCAGCGGGGACATCTCCAAAGCCCTCCCTGAGGATAATGCCACTGAGATTTTGTCGCTTTATAACCAGTTTGATTCTTCCAAAAAACTGTTGGT
>JAUXSZ010000161.1 GCA_030679635.1 Sulfuricurvum sp.
GGATAATTCCCACCGTTTGGAGCATATTGAGCGTCGGGATCATGGAGGCTTTCACCGAAGCTTTGGAAGCCAAAGAAAGCGCTTCTTTGAGAGGTGCTCCCAATGCCACCATCCCCTCGATCGTCTCTACGGTATTTTTGACCTCACCGCGGAACCGCTCGACACTCTGCGTATAAACATTGAGGGCATTGCCGATAATCATCCCGCCGATGGGGATCATTTCGTTGGGAACCATGTGAATCACCCCAAACGCCATCATCGAGGCAAAGACGATTCCCGAGGATGCCCCAAGCGTGTAAAAAGCGATCCGAAAACTGTGCTCTCCAAGAGGGGAGCGTTTTTTGGCGGTATAGGCACCGAACAGTACCATCCCCAGCAAGACAAAAAAGAGCAATGACGGATGGGAAATTTTAAAGAGATAGACGAGAGCATATCCGAGTAGCCCCAGCTGCACCATCGCCAAAATCGAGTTGGTAAGGATCTGTTTTTCGAGACCGAAATGTTCACGGCGAGAATACCATAGGGCAAAGAGGATAAGAGCGTAGGAAGCTAAAAAGGAGTATTGCATTCAAAAAGAAGTTCCCCAAAAGGGGAAAGGAAAAAAATTATAACGTTTCTGCGTGAGCAGAAAGATATTCAGCAACACCGGCAGTGCTTGGTTTCATACCTGCATCGCCTTTTACCCAACCAGCAGGACACACTTCTCCATGCTCATCGGTAAATTGCATGGTATCAACCATACGAATCATCTCATCAATGTTACGTCCCAATGGAAGGTCGTTGATCACGGCGTGACGGATAATACCTTTTGCATCGATCAAGAATGAACCGCGAAGGGCTACTGATTCACCGAAAAGGACATCGTAATCTTTTGAGATTTGCTTGCTCAAGTCTGCTACGAGTGGAAATTTAACGCGACCGATCCCCCCTTTTTCTACCGGAGTTTCTCTCCATGCAAAGTGTGAAAATTGGCTATCAACCGATACACCAATAACGTTTACTCCACGGCTCTCAAAATCTTCGATTCTGTGTGAGAACGCGATAATTTCGGATGGACATACAAACGTAAAATCAAGAGGATAAAAGAACAAAACAGTCCCTTTTTTCCCGAAATTTTCGGATAGTTTGAATCCATCAACGATGGTGCCATCTGCCAAAACAGTTGTTGCCGTAAAATCTGGAGCGGGTTTCGTAACGAGCATAAGAATTCCTTGTGTGGTTTTAGTAAAGTAGAGTAATTGTAACACACAAAGTTTAATCATAATGATACTTCACGAGTTAGTACAGGGATATAAAGGATAATTGTTGAACAGCAATTGCATTATGATGCCCTAGCATCAATAGGCTATAATCGCCGTACTAAACTTTTGGAAACATGATGATTACTTTTAAAACTCTTTTTTCGATGATGCTGCGCTACAAGCGTGAATTGGTATGGGGCAATCTGATCGCACTTATGGCGACGATGATCTCGATTCCCGTACCGTTACTGATCCCTCTCATGGTGGATGAGGTACTGCTTAAAAAAGGGGGAGGGGTCACGAGTGTGATTGACCGCATAACCTCCTTGCATGAGCCGCTTTTGTATATCGGAATCGTCTTGGGGGTAACGATTGGATTGCGGTTCTTGTTTTTTCTTCTCAGAGTCGTCTCGCAGCGTTTTTTTATCACCCTCTCCCAGGAGTTGAGCTTTGCCATCCGGGTGCAGGCACTGGAGCATCTCAAGCACGTATCGATGAGCGCCTATGAGCGTCTGGGAAGCGGCAAGGTCATCACCCATCTTATCACCGACATTGATACGATCGAGCAGTTTTTGGGGAGTGCCCTCTCTAAACTGATCGTTTCGGTAGCGACGCTGATCGGGGTTGGGGCGGTACTGATTTGGATCAATCCGCTCTTCGGAATTTTGATACTCATTTTTCAGCCGATGATTATGATTGTAACGCGTAAAATATCTGGGACGGTTGGGAAGCTCAAAAAAGAGCAAAACCGTACCATCGGCATCCTCTCGGACACGCTCACCCAGATGTGTGATCTTTTCGGGCAGATTCGTGCCAGCAATAAAGAGGAGCGTTTTATCGGGGATGCGATCGAGCAGTCCCATCGTTTGAAACAAAGTGCCAGCGTTTACGGAATCAAAGCGCTGTTTGGAGAGCGTTACTCCTATACTCTCTTTTTGAGCGGTTTTGAGATTTTTCGCGCTCTTGGTCTGGTGATGGTCCTCTATTCTGATTTGAGTATCGGGCTGATGTTCGGAATTTTCGGCTATCTGTGGTTTATGATGACACCGGTACAGGAGCTGCTCTCCTTGCAATACAGTTTCGCCAATGCTAAAAATGCCCTCTCGAGGCTCAATGAACTGTTATCGTTGCCGACCGAACCCCAACAGCCCACTGTGGCGGTGTCGTTATCGTCTTGCAAGGCGCTTTCGATACAAACCCGAAATCTAGTATTCGGCTATGATGCCAGCGAACCGATTCTAAAAGGGGTCAATCTCACTATCAGTGCGGGGAGCAAAGTGGCGATTATCGGTGCGAGCGGAAGCGGTAAAAGTACCCTTTCTCAACTGCTGGTAGGATTTTATCCTCCGACATCGGGGGATATCTTTTACAATGAGATCAGCGTTGGGGACATCGGGTTTGCAAACGTCCGGGATGAGGTGTTCGTGGTCTTACAGCAGCCGTTGATGTTTAACGATACCTTGCGATTTAATCTCACTATGGGAGAGGATCTGAAGGATGAAGCTATTTGGGATGCACTTCGAATCGCGCAGCTGGATACGTTTGTCCGTTCTTTGAGCGATGGATTGGAAACACAAGTCGGAAAATTCGGTATTCGTCTTTCAGGCGGTCAGCGCCAGCGTCTGAGCATTGCCCGTATGGTGCTGGCGGATCCCAAAGTCGTTATTTTCGATGAATCGACCTCGGCGTTGGATGTTCATACGGAAACGGCGCTTTTTGAGGCTTTGGAACTCTTTTTAAAAGAGAAAACGGTGATCATTATCGCCCACCGTCTCAGTACGATTACGAAAGCAGACTATATTTACGTCTTAGAAAACGGCACTATTCTCGAAGAAGGGACGAGAGAACAGCTTGAACATATCGACGGGAGTTTCAGCTCGTTTGTAAACCGCCAGCAATAGTGTTACAATCGTAAGAGATAAACTGAGGATCGAGTGTGAAACAGAACTATTTTTTACGATGGATGGGAGTGGCGGCATTCGCTTTTACCGTATGGCTGTTGTTCCCTTTTTTAAAAAGCTTTTGCGTCGCATTACTGCTGGCGATGGCTGTTTTGCCTCTTCATCGCATGTTGGAATTGAAAATCGAGCGCAGTGAATTTTTCAGAGCACTTGCCCCTGCCATCTCGGCAGGCATTGTTACCCTTGCCCTTTCGTTGATCATTTTTCTTCCGATTGTTGCTTTTTTGTTTCAGATTTTGGATCATCCTGCCAATACCATTGAGATGATCCGCTCTGTCGGGAATAAAATCGATACCTTGACGACTCATTTGCCTTCATATCTCGTATGGCTTAAAGAGCCTTTGGACAATTCGCTTACAATAGCACAAATGCATAAAGATGACATTATCACCTTTATGGCAGGGTGGTTTGGCAACGGTTTGAAAACGTTTATGTTCATGCTGGGCGAAATGACGATGATTGTTGTTTTCTTCTTCTTTTTGACATGGTATGGCCGAAGACTTATTTTATTTCTTCTCCCTATTGTCCCCTTGGGACGTTCCATAAAACGGGAATTTTTAGAAGAGATGATGACAACGACGGCGGTGGTCTTTTATACCCTCGTGGGGGTGATGATCGCACAGGGAGTTGCTTTTGGGATTTTTATCGCCTTTTTCGAGGGGTACAATCCGCTGGTACTCGGTTTTTTAACAGGTATCTCCGGAATTATTCCCGTTTTCGGTACGGCTTTGGTCTGGATTCCGGTTGCGATCAATGAGTATGTGCAGGGCCATTTTATGAATGTTTTCATTATTACGCTGTATTCATGGGCTATGATGGCATTTTTTATCGACAATATTGTGAAATTGGTGATTTTAAATTTTGTGAATCGTACCCTCAATGAAGGAAAAAGACGGATCAATGAATTTGTCATTTTCTTTGCTATTGTAGCAGGATTGGCTACGTTCGGATTTTGGGGATTTTTGTTAGGACCGGCCATTATCGCATTTGTCGTCACGACCTTGCGGACCTTGCGAAAAACAAACCGTTCGATGCGCCACTAGGAGGTGAAACCTATAGAACCATTTTCTTTGTCAATCATCAGCAGTAACAATGTACAATTAAAGCATGAATTAAAAGGGAAATAATGGGACAAAACCAATTTGTGAAAGTAATAATTTTTGGGGCATTTGGTCTGATTTTTTGGCTCTTTTTCCCGTTTCTAAAAAGCTTTTTCGTAGCCTTTTTGCTGATGACGGCTTTTGCCCCTTTGCACAATCTGGTTGAACAAAGATTGATTAAAGTAAGTTGGATCCGCTCCTATAGCGCAATTACGAGTGCCTCATTGATGACCATGGCCCTCTTTTTTATGTTGTTTGTTCCGATTTTATTCTTTGTGTATTACCTTGCCAGCCATCCGACTGAAATTATGAATATGGCGTATGCGTATAAAACGCAAAGTATCCATATTATTGCTCAGCTACCCAATACCTTTGACTGGGTGAAGGAAATCGTAGCCACCCTCATACAAAAAGCGAGTACCTATCAGGGACAAATCGTCTCAACGTTGGCGTTAGGGGTTGGTAATGGCATTTTGGGCTTTTTAGGAGCATTGGGAGAGATGATGATGATTGTTGTCTTTTTCTTTTTTCTTGCTTGGTTTCGCCGTCCCATTACTTTGGCGATTGTTCCGGTGATTCCGGTAAAACGGCGTATACGTCAAGAGTTTGTGCAGGATATGATTGCGACGACCGCTACGGGATTTTACTCATTAATCGGAGTGGCAGTGGCGCAGGGGTTGGCCTTTGGAATTTTTATCAGTTTTTTCCATTTGTACGATCCCTGGCTTTTCGGATTAATGATTGCGGTAACTTCGGTGATTCCGATCGTAGGGACAGCATTGATCTGGATTCCCGTAGCGCTGAATGAATTTTTAAATGGACATAACCTCAATGCAATCATCATTTTGATCTATTCGTGGGCTATGCTCTCGTTTTTTATCGATAACGTGGTTCGACTCATTATCTTGCAGCAGATCAATCATCTGTTCAGTCACGGACGCCAATCGATCAACGACTTTTTGATTTTCTTCGCCATTATTGCGGGACTCACGACGTTTGGATTTTGGGGATTTTTGTTAGGGCCTGCAATTGTCGCTTTTATGGTGACGTTATTGAGAATGCTTCGACGAAACCATGTCGCCCGTTAAGATTTGAGCGTTTGAATTTCTGCCCGTAACCGCGTTAACTCTTCCATCAAGGAGTCGATCCTCTCTTCTTGCGTCGTTGGTTTGCCCGTAGGAGTATCCGTATAACTTTGAATCGCCGTTTGGACGTTTTGGCTCAGCTGATTAAACTGTGCTTTTGTTTTTTCAATGAGTTCATTGCTGTCAAGATTGAGGCTCTCTTCCAAATCATGAATGCTGGAAAGTAGCTCATCTTGGTGTTTATAGGCATAATAAGCCACTGTCCCGCCGATGACTGCTCCGAGGATCAAACCGATCGCATTGTTTCGTTCCATGTAAGACTCCTAGTCGTTAGATTTTTTTTTGAATATCTGAGCCAGTGCACCGATGGCCAATGAGCCGATGGTCACTTTGGCAATGCCGTTGGATGCTTTGGCTGTGAGATCTTTTGTTTCTTCATGGATATAGGAGACGAGGTCACGGATTTCGTTCAGGGCTTGCAGCGATTTTTCGCTGATGGGTTGGGTCTGCTCTTGGAGGTGTTTGATAAATTCATTCACCTCATGCAAAGTCAGTGCCCCCTTGGTCGTAAGGAAGCTTAGCTCATGTTGTACTTGGGCGATAAACTCTTGCGATTTTTGCATCATGTTGATGGTGTGAAATCCGATAAAGGCGATGACTGCCGTTATTATTATCATGCACAACGCGATAATACCGACGAAGATGGTTAGAGTCTCATTATTCATAGGTTACCTCTGAAATTTTGATTAGTGTAGCCTAAGATTCCTTTTTTATTTCTTCTCCTGTTGTGCGTAGAACTTCGCTTCAACCTCTTGAAGAATTTTGAGAAATGCACGGGCATTTTTTCCGCCGTAAAGGGTCTCTTCGATTTTTTCACCTTTGCCGTTAACAAACTGAAACACGGGGCTTGCGCTCACTACCAGGTGTTTAGGTGCCCCGGATTTGCTAACGTTGAGGAGGGCCGGTACGTAATGCTGGTTGATATAGGTGCTCAGGTTTTCATCGGTAAAGACCTTTTCTGAAAGAAAATCACACGATTCGCAGCCGGGACGATGCATGTATATAACCATAGGTTTGTTCTCTTTAGTGGCAACAGCAGAGGCTTCTTTGTAGGTATAAAGCCAATTGATCTCTGCGGCATTCACGGTGAGGGCCATAAGCAGTATGAAAAGAAGGTTCTTCATTATTTCTCCGATTGGGTATTTAGCAAAGTTGCTAATTATTAAGAGGGAAAATTATATCATTGCTCTCTAATATTTTTGATAATAGTATGACGTACAAAGGATCACCATTGAGGACTACCGCATGCGCAACACAACAGGTTATTGAACTTTACAGCGATTTGGCTCTGCATCCCGATAAAGATTTCGGATGGGAAAAAGGGATCAAGAATGCCCGTAGTCACCGATATAAAGAAGAATGGTTGGAACGCCTTCCTACAGCTATGTGGGATTATTGTGCTGCGGTCGGAAATCCTTTTGAGCTTGGAGAATTTCCCAAAGGGGCAACGGTGCTTGATCTCGGATGCGGAGGAGGGGTTGATCTGTGTGTTTCTGCATTATTGGTAGGGGAGAAAGGGAGAGTGATCGGTGTGGACATAACCCCTTTGATGGTTGAAGCGGCACAGCGGCATGCCAAAGAAGCTGGGTTGCGGAATGTAGAGGTCGTGGAAGGGAGTCTTGAGGCGTTACCGCTTGAAGATGAGAGTGTTGATATCGTCATCTCCAACGGGGCCATCAATCTGACCTCGTCGAAAGAGAAGGTATTTTCTGAAGCGTTCCGTGTCCTTCGTCCGGGGGGAAAACTCTATTTTGCCGATATGATCAAGCGCTCCGATGTTCAGGAAAGTCTCTGTTGCTCCGAAAACTCTTGGGCCGACTGTGTTGCTGGTACTCTTGAACAGGGGTGTCTGCTCGCGCTAATAGAGGGGGGAGGATTCAGCAATGCCGAATGTGTCTCCCACACACACTATACGACGTCGTCCTCAACGATCGGTGCTACTTTTAGAGCGGTCAAAAAATAAGGATGAGGGTGAATACTCAAGAGCACTGGGATAATGTCTACAAAACAAAAGATCACACCAAGGTAGGGTGGTATCAGCCGTTACCGGAAATTTCGTTGGAAATTTTGGAAAGGATTGGAGCATCACCGGAGGCGTCTGTTATCGATATCGGAGCGGGAGCCTCTTCTCTGGTGGATGCGCTGATACGGCGCGGCTTCAGGGATATCGTGCTGCTGGACATTTCCAAGGAGGCTTTTGATATTGTGAAAGAGCGGCTGGAAGGAGATAAGGAGATTCCAACCTATCTGATTGAAGATATCACAACCGCTTCGCTGCCGCGTGAATACACCGTATGGCACGACAGGGCTGTCTTCCATTTTTTGCAAGAAGAGAGAGAGCAGCAATCCTATCTACAGGCCATGCATGACGCACTGATGAATACCGGTTATGCCATTATCGGTACTTTTGCCGTGGACGGGCCTGAGAGCTGCAGTTCCCTTCCTGTAAAGCAATATGATAAAGAGACGATGGAAGCCGTGCTAAAGAATCGCTTTACCATTGTGGAGGTTATCGAAACTGTCCATATAACCCCGGGAGGAAGCGAACAAAAATTTTCCTTCTTTCTGTTGAAGCCTGTATTAAAGGTTACGCAACACTAAAGAGAGTCATATACATCTTTCTGTGTTTATTTTAATCAATCCAACTCCTCTTTGTACGAAGAGGGACTGTCGGTATCTTTGTCCCCATGTTCGATTCGTATACGTGCATTTCTCGCGAGGGCTTGATAAAGTTCTCGATAACTTTTGATGTGTTCTTCTTCAAGCTCTTCTAAATCCAGGAGGGCATTGTGTGCTCCGTCTGTCGATCGTATCAATTCATCGAGCTTTATCTGTATCGCACCAGTATCACGATTTTGGGTATTTTGAATGACAAATACCATAATAAAAGTAATGATGGTTGTGGAGGTATTAATGACCAGCTGCCACGTATTGCTGAAATGAAAATAAGGTCCGGTCAACATCCATACTAAAATTAATGCAATAGCAAGGGTAAAAGTTGATGATCTTCCGGAAAGTCCGGCGACTTTTTTTGTGAAAGTACTGTACCACATTTTATTTTTAGGATACATGTATAGACCCTTTGTCTGAATGGGAACAGTGTAGCATAAATGTGTTCATCTTAACTTATATGAACATTTTATAACTCAATACGAGAGTGGAATGAAAATTGTTGATAAATACCATCGATTTTCGATTCTTACGTAAGTAAGGTCAATGAATCCCAGTGATGTTTAAAATTCTAAAAGAAGGCTAGTCATAAAGGCGGTATCTTTTTTTTGTATGTCGATGGGCGGGCGGCTGTCGTAGGCGTACTTTGCGGTCAAGCCCACATTGAGTTTTCTGTAAATCGGTACGATCAGTTCCAGCGTCTGTGAGGAGACGTAATCCGAGAGATCATCAAATTTTGGTTGAAAATAGCCTAGGTAGCTCAGCTTTGAGGCATTGGGAAAGCTTTTGGTATAGGCAATATAGCTGTTGATACGGGTGTTGTTTTCATTCGCATTGAGTTGGGGATGGGTGTACTCGATTTTCTCGTAGAAACCGCCCAGACCGGCATACCCTTTACCCCACTCTTTTGAATTTAAAAAACGCCATCGCACCCCTGCGCCTGCAAGTGAACGGGCATTAATGGCTTTGAATGCATCCTGCTCGGTTTGGAGAAAGAGTTCGCTGCACCAGTCGGGCTCAGTAAGAGAGTGGAGGTAGCGGAGATGGGCATACGTTTTGTCCTCGTTTTTGATGCCGTTTGAGGAGCCGTAGTCGTAGGTAAACGTTCCCCATACCAAATAGTCAGCCCCTTGATCGTATTGCAAGCGAAGCCCCAGCGCATAGTCGTCCTTTTGCGTGTTGCCGCTTTTTGAACTCAGCGATCCTGAAATATTCCCGCTCAATCCCGGCTTGGAACCGATGTCGACGGGGGCAATGCTGACGAGGGCAAAGAGGGATGGAGCCATTAAAAAAAGAAGTACGAAAAGAGAATGCAATGGATGCCTTTAGCTAAATTATAGACGGAATTATAGCAACGAAATCGCATCAAGTTGTTGTCTTGCCTTACGCTTGAGTGGAGGATCAATTTTCTGCGCAATATCGGCATGGTGCTGATCACGTCTAATATTTGGTTATGCAAGAAGTCTATTGTCGTTATAATATACTATTGGTATTACATATTGAGAAAATCCGAAAAGTGAGTTTATATGATCAAGATTATAAATAGTGAAGAGTTTTCCCATTTTTTACGCATCAATAGAAATGAAATTATAAAAATTTGGATGAATAAAAATGAGGTACAAAATATACTTCATAGACATTCTTTACCTATTATTGAAAAAAATACCCATCTTTTTTATCAGTTTTGCGACTGCTTTATAAGTGTTATTGAGTGGCGCGCAACCGTCTCAGAGTGTCAGGTAAAAATAGATTTTTTACAACTATTAAATAACTACAATGTGACGATAGCGGATCTTTTTACGTTGATTACAAAACTAAAAAATGCGATAGAGCAGGTTGTTTTTGAAAATGGAAACCTCTCCTTTGCCTTGCAAAGCGAAATGGATTCTTTGACTTTGCAGATGGCAAACGACTTGGCGACTAATTTTGAAACGATTACAAGCAGTAACATTAATTACAAAAGTGAAAACTCAAATCTCCTAGCAGAATATAAAAAAGCAGTTGATTTAAGCACTATTGTCTCAAAAACGAACCCTAAAGGGGTTATAACGTATGTAAATGATAAGTTTTGCGAGATATCCGGATACACAAGAGATGAACTCATAGGAAAACCACACAATCTCATTAGACACCCCGATATGCCAAGAGAAGCGTTTAAAGAGTTATGGGACACCATCAAAGCAAAAAAAAGTTGGAACGGTGTGGTCACCAACATGAAAAAAAACGGGGGGCAGTACATTGTCGATACCACCGTCATACCGATATTGGATGTTGACGGAGATGTAGTAGAGTACATAGCGATACGACACGACATCACAGAGCTGGAAGAGACCAAACAGCAGTTGAGAAATATTAATAAAGCGATGAAACATAAGGTGGATGAACTCTATTCTATGACAAATACGTTAGAGCAAAAAGCCTACAAAGATAATCTGACAGGAATTAATAATCGGGAAAATTTTGAAGATATTTTTAGCATAGAGATCGCCAATGCAAAGCAAAACAATCTGGCACTCAGTTTGATAATCTTTGATGTTGACCATTTTAAACTTGTCAACGATACCTACGGGCATCAAGCGGGCGATATCATTTTAATCGACTTGGTCAAGCTTATTGCCGATAACATTAAAAATGGAGATGTTTTTGCACGATGGGGAGGAGAAGAGTTTGTTATTTTAACCCCTTCTACAGAAATCACCGGTGCTTGTAATTTAGCAGAAAATCTAAGAAAGCTCGTACAATCACATATCTTTAGTTCTGTCGAAAAGGAGATAACATTGAGCTTTGGGATTGCTCAGCTTTCCAGTGAAGATACTAAAAAAACACTTTTTGAAAAAGCGGATGGAGCACTTTACGAAGCGAAAAAGAACGGTAGAAACAGGGTTGAGATTTATAACCCTTAAATCAAGAAAGAAGTAAATTCTTTCGCTGTCGATAAAAAAATAGTAACATCAGATTTTTATTTAAAGATTTTTCTTGCGATAGGAAGATATTTTAGGGAGTTTGTAAAAGTGGTGGTGGCCAATCTCGGAATCGAACCAAGGACACGCAGATTTTCAGTCTACTGCTCTACCGACTGAGCTAATTGGCCACTTTTGGGAGGCTGAAATTATAGCTAGCAAAGCTTAAATATAAGCTTAAAGGCTATTTTGTAGCCATTGCGAGCTCTTTAAAGAGATTCCCCCTCTGGGCATAGGAGCTAAATTGGTCGAGACTCGCGGCGGCGGGAGAGAGCATCGCAATGGTGTTGCGGGTATGTTTTTTGTTGATCTGTTCAACAGCGACGTCCAGCGTATGGCAAAGAATGCAGGGG
>JAUXSZ010000163.1 GCA_030679635.1 Sulfuricurvum sp.
CACAGGTCTATTACGACATGGGGGCACGCCGTATTATCGCGGCACGTGAAATTTCGCTCAAAGATTTGACGATCATCAAAGAAGAACTTCCCGATTTAGAGATTGAAGTATTTGTCCACGGCTCCATGTGTTTTGCCTACAGCGGACGCTGTTTGATCTCGACACTGCAAAGCGGTCGCGTTCCTAACCGCGGTAGCTGTGCCAATGACTGCCGATTTCCGTATGAAATATTTGCCGCGAATCCGGAAACGGGAACCTTGTTCAAACTCGTTGAAGAAGAGGGAATCGGCACCTACATCATGAACTCCAAAGACCTCAATCTGGCCAGCCACATGAAAGAGATTTTGGAGAGCGGCTGTATCGATTCTGTCAAAGTTGAGGGGCGCACCAAGTCACCCTACTATGCCGCAATCACGGCTAAAACCTACCGCCGTGCCATCGATGATTTTTATGAGGGGAAATTTGACGGTGATGTCTATCAGCGCGAGCTTAACACGACACAAAACCGCGGATTTACCGATGCGTACCTCATCAACCGTCCTTTTGAAAAACATGATACCCAAAACCTCGATTTCACAATGATGATGGGGAGTCACCAAGTAGCCGCGATTGTTGATGAGAGTCGTGAATTTTTTGAATGTAAATACAAAACCTTTCCCGGCGATGTGATGGAGCTTGTGGTTCCTGAAGGTTCTGATCTGTCTGAAATCGATAATGAAATCGGCACTGTTTTTCAAAAAGAGGGGCAATGGAATATCCGCTTTAAACAGCTTATCGCTGAAAACGGCAAAGTATGGGATCAGGTTCACAGCGGTAATCTCAACCGCTTTAAACTCCCTGTCCCATTGCCTGCCTATACTTTTTTCCGTATCCCTGCAACTGAGGATATGGGGACGATTACTAAATCTTAAATTTACACCAAGGAGAAAAAATGAAATTTGTATCGATTATTATGGGGAGCAAAAGCGATTTTGACGTTATGCAATCGTGTTCTCAAACCCTCGAAGAATTTGGCGTTCAATATGAACTAATCATCTCATCGGCACACCGAAGTCCTGAGCGTACCAAAGAATACGTCAAAGCTGCAGAAGCCAAAGGGGCACAAGTGTTTATCGCAGCTGCAGGGATGGCGGCACACCTAGCAGGCGTTCTCGCATCCAAAACAATCAAACCCGTCATCGGTGTTCCTATGAGCGCATCGGCACTCAACGGTATCGACGCACTCCTCTCAACCGTACAGATGCCCGCGGGAATGCCCGTTGCTACTGTCGCAATCGGAAAAGCAGGGGCGATCAACTCAGCGTATCTTGCGATGCAGATTCTCGCACTCGAAAACGAAGAGTTACGGATGAAACTCCAAGAAGACAGAATTTCTAAAGCGAAAAAAGTGGAAATGGATTCGATGGAAATTGAAACTATTTTATAAATAGGTACGGCTTTTGCTTTCATTGATGCAAATGACATAAGGCAACAGAAATGCACGAGCACTGGATGAGTATTTACGAGTATGCCGATTTGACCAATATGGATCCTGAAGAAGTTGAAGCTTTAATTGTTCGTGGAAAACTGACGACGATTGTGGAAGAGGGTGTTGTCCTCATAGATCCTACTCAAGGAATGTCAGGAATTGTTCCTGCAACTTTGCATGAACTCAGTGAATCTCACGCCGATGTTACTATGGGTGCGAGTTTTGTCGAAAAAACGATCGGCACCATCATTAATCTCCATGAAAAAGTTCTCAGGTCCAAAGTAGAGACAATAGAATCGATCAAAAATGAAAATCTCTTTTTGAAAGAAGCTTTAGGCTCTCTCCAAGAACTCTACGACGAAGATCGCCGTACCATCGATACCCTAACTACTCAGCTCAAGCTCTCCCAAGAAGAAGTTGAATTTATGCGCCGTAAATACAAACTCATGTGGGGAAAAGTCATCGAAGAACATGGTAAAGCATGACGATAGAAAATGAGTGCATCGGGTGTATTATCAATCAAAGTAAACGTGTCGCAGAAGCAATCAGTGCGAATGAGGCATTAACTCATCAACTGGTCTCCTTCGTTGAGACCTCTCTTGAAAATGTCGATTTTTCGCTCACACCTCCTGTCATTGCCGCACCTTTATATGAAGCAATGGGGCGAATGAGTGCAAAAATCGATCTCTACGACGAGCAAAAAGTACACGCCACCGCACAAGCAACTCACTATATCCCATTTTTACGCAGCATGATTGAAAAAAGCGATGATCCCTTTACCGCCCTTCTAAAAACCGCGGTTGTGGGAAATGTGATCGATTTGGCGGCTGAAGTTGAGTTTGATCTTCATGAAGCGATTGCCTCAGTGTTTGATACCCCGTTTGCCCATGACGATTCAGCACCGCTGCAAAAGAGCCTCCAAAGCGCCAAAACATTGCTTTATATCGGTGACAACACCGGCGAGCATCTGTTTGACGCCCTTTCGATTGAGCATCTCCAAAAGCTTTATCCCGGTCTTGAAATTTTTTATATGGTGCGCGGCAATTTCATCATCAACGATGTGACGATGAAAGAGGCAAAAGAGGCCCACATCGATCAGCTTTGCACCCTCATCGACAGCGGGGTCAATACTCCCGGATTTGTCTATGAGCGTGCCACTCTCAAAGCGAAAAACCTGTTTGACACCGCCGATGTCATCCTTTCCAAAGGGATGGGGAATTATGAATGCATCTCCCCGATATCCCGTCCAAACATCTGTTTTTTGCTCAAAGTGAAATGTTCCGTCGTTGCCCGCGCACTCGGACACGACATCGGCTCCATTATCTGTAAGATAGACTGAGTTATAATCACATCATTATTTAGTGGAGATTTTTTATGATAACTTTCGGCGATATGCTTTTGAAACTTCAACAATTTTGGAACGAGCAGGGATGTGCCATCGTTCAGCCTTATGACATCGCGGCAGGTGCGGGGACGTTTCATCCGGCGACCTTTTTACGCTCTCTTGATTCGCAACCGTGGTCAGTGGCCTATGTCGCCCCGAGCCGTCGTCCTACCGACGGACGTTACGGTGAAAATCCTAACCGTTTGGGAAGCTACTATCAATTTCAAGCCCTCATCAAACCAAGCCCAAAAAATATCCAAGAGCTCTACCTCAAAAGCCTCGAATATCTGGGGCTGAATCTTAAAGAGCATGATATCCGTTTTGTCGAGGACAACTGGGAATCTCCGACACTCGGAGCATGGGGGCTTGGATGGGA
>JAUXSZ010000164.1 GCA_030679635.1 Sulfuricurvum sp.
TTAAAGATAATTAAAATTAAGTTAAGCGTTGATAATTTATAGATATTAGGGGATATGGATGAAACTTTTTGGAACCGATGGGGTCCGCGGAGAGGCTGGATCGTTTTTAACGGCAGAGTTGGCGATGCGCGTTGCGATGGCAGCAGGGATCTATTTTAGAGATCATGCCCGTACTAAAAAGATTTTGGTAGGGAAAGATACCCGTAAAAGCGGTTATATGATTGAAAACGCTATCGTAAGCGGGTTGACAGCGGTGGGATATGATGTGGTTCAGATCGGTCCGATGCCGACGCCCGCCATCGCATTTTTGACCGAAAATATGAGATGTGATGCCGGTATTATGATTTCAGCCAGTCATAACCCCTATGAAGATAACGGAATTAAATTTTTTGATTCTCATGGCAATAAGCTTTCCGAAGAGATCGAAGCTGCGATTGAAGCGATTATCCACGATAAAGAAAAAATGGAGCAAGGGTATGTGACGGGAAAACATATCGGATCGGCAAAGCGGATTGATGATGTGATCGGGCGCTACATTGTCCAGCTCAAAAATTCCTTTTGCAGAGATTTAACCCTTCAGGGTCTCCGCATTGTTTTGGATACGGCAAATGGGGCAGGGTACAAAGTGGGACCTACCGTGCTCGAAGAGTTGGGGGCAGAGGTCATTGTTCTTCATGACAAGCCAAACGGATTTAATATCAACGAAGGGTGCGGTGCCTTGCATACCAAAGATTTGCGCGAAGCGGTCAAACAATACCGAGCCGATGTCGGATTGGCGCTCGACGGTGATGCAGACAGACTGATCGTGGTGGATGAAAACGGGGATGAAGTTGACGGCGACCAGATTTTAGGGGCACTTGCATTGTTCTTACAGCGTAGCGGTCAGCTAAAAGGAGAGGGAGTCGTTGCAACCGTTATGAGCAATCAGGCCCTCGAAGATACGATGAGCGCCAATAATTTAACATTGCACCGTTCAAATGTCGGCGATAAATACGTATTAGAGATGATGCGTGAACACGGGATTAATTTTGGCGGAGAGCAAAGCGGTCATATTATTATGCACGATTATGCCAAAACGGGGGATGGATTGGTGAGTGCATTGCAGATTTTGGCATTGCTTCTTACGTCGGGAGAAAAAGCGAGCCGTATTCTCCGCCCTTTTGAGCTTTACCCTCAAAAATTGGTCAATATCAAAGTAAAAATTAAAAAGCCTCTCGATGAAATTCAGGGGTTGAACGACGAGTTAGAAAAAATAGAAAAGCTCCACATGCGACACCTTATCCGTTATTCGGGGACAGAAAACAAACTCCGAATCTTGCTCGAAGGGAAAGATGCCAAAGTATTGGAAAAACAGATGGCCCATTTAGTGACATTTTTTGAAAAGGCTCTGAATGCTTAAACTTTTATGGATATTATTTGCAACTATGGCGGTTGTGTTTATTGTCGATCAATCCATCAAAAGCCTTTTTGTAGAGGGTTTTCGCTATTACACCAATTGTATCGATTTGATTTTGGTATTTAACAAAGGGGTGGCGTTCTCGATGTTTGCCTTTTTGGCAGAATATTTGAAATGGATGCAACTCTTACTACTTGCAGGGGTTGTAGGCTATACGTTATGGTTGAGAGAAAAGCGCTATTTCCTTCCTGTGGGGATAATGGTGGGGGCAGGGTTGTCGAATGTCATTGATCGCTTTGTTCACGGCGGAGTCGTTGACTATGTCTATTGGCACTGCGGATTTAACTTTGCGGTGTTCAATTTCGCTGACGTTATGATCGATGTCGCAGTTTTATGGCTTCTTATTTTGAATTACACCGTAAAAAAGGCTTAAGAGGTTTTTAACCTCACAAACCGTATACTTCCCGTTCTTATTTCACAATGGTCTCATAGCTCAGTTGGTAGAGCACTACCTCGACAAGGTAGGGGTCACTGGTTCGAGTCCAGTTGGGACCACCATCCAAAAACCCCGTATTTCAGGGCTTTCGTCAAATCAAACTCCTACTTTTAATCCTATTTTTTGTCCAGTGTCACCCAAAATGTCACCCAATCCAAAAATATCAATTGAACGACTTACTTTCAAATGTGACGTCCCCAAATGTTTCCCGTAGTGATGAAATAGCATCGATAAAGATGTATGTCCTAGAATTGAAGCAATTTCTTGTAAAGAAAATTCTCCCGATTTGATAGCATTAACAGCGAATGTATGCCGTGTCTGCATCAATTTCCGATATGGAACCTTAGCGTCTTGGGTTAATGATACCCAATTGCCATCACGATTTTTTTTCCCTCTGATTTCTGCAATATCAAGGAGCGGGCTTCCATCGTCACGACTGAATAGAAATAAACTCTTTTTCCGTTTCGCCTCTTTGATTTGCTCTTCAAAATAAGGACGAGCTTGAAGTGGAAGCGGAATCGAACGTCGTGAACCTTTTGTCTTGGGTGCTTTAATTTGACCCTTGGTGATTGCTCTTTCAATTCGAACGATATTGTTGTCAAAGTCTATGTCTTTGATTTGCAGTCCGATGGTTTCTTCACCACGTGTACCAAGATAAAGAGACAGGACAAGAAAGTTATGAAGAATCGTTCCTTTTGAATGTGTCAAAAGACGTTTTATTTCATCTGGTTCAAATGGCATAATCGCATTTTCATCGGTATTGGAAGGTTCCAACGGAAGTTTAAATTGGCTAACGACATTTTTATCCAATGCCTTACCTTTTCGGGCTTTTTCAAAGATGGCACGTAAGACCAATAGCCAGTCTAGTTTAGTTGTCCGCTTACATTTGAGTTTTTGAAAGAACTCTTCGATTTCCAATTCGCTAACATCCGACATAACAGTGTTAGCACCAAAGTGTTTTATTAGAGCCTTAATTCTATACTTGTGACCTATTAGTTTTGAATGAGAGATGTCAATCAATTGTTGATGATATTTCTCTGCATAGAACTCAAAATTTAAAGGTATTTTTACTTTGGTCGCTTCTTCCGCTTGTTTTCTAAGACCG
>JAUXSZ010000180.1 GCA_030679635.1 Sulfuricurvum sp.
CCACAATACCCTCTTTTTGGACAATGGGGTATTGGTATTGAACAATGAAGGCTCGGCGGAGCAGAAAGAAGAGTTTCTGGATACGCTGAGTGACCGCTATACGACGGCGAATGACCTCTCAAACCCCTTTTACCGCCGCTCACTACGCAAATGCCGCAGCGCTGCCGTACGGATCGAAATCCCTTACCGTAAAGCGGAAAAAGTCGATATCGAGCTGTTTGCTTTTGGCCCTAGTCGGGTTAAGCTCACCTTTTTAACCGCCAACAGATGGATTATGCGCTATCTCAAACAGCAGTTATCCTCTCTCGTTACAAGTTTCACATCAAATCAAATTTACATCGATGTAAGCACCATTGCTTCCAAAGCCCGTCTGGAAAAAGCGCTAAACCGACGCGAAGTGCTTCACTATGTTATCAATTATCACTACGACGATGAATTTATGAGCCGTTTGTACGGAAACTACAAAGGGTGGGGGCATAGCAACGATGACATTGATAAGATGATTCGGTACCATGCGATTTTTGATCTTCCGGTTGGCAGTAAGCTCGAAGATTTAAAAAAACGGTATCGGCAATTGGCAAAGCGGTATCACCCTGACCGCGTCAACACAAAAAGTCCCGAAATTATCAATAAATACACCGAAAAATTCAAACTGTTGCAAGAGGCGTATGGTGCGTTGCAAGCGGTGAGTTAAACTACTTTTTAGACCAACAAGACAATTCGCTACAATATGCAAAAAATTTGGAGATATTCAAATGGAGTATCGCTATATCGGACGCACTGGATTGCGTGTATCGCCTATTTGTCTGGGGACAATGACGTTTGGTTCACAATGCGATGAAAAAGCCGCTTTCGCCATTATGGACAAAGCGTATGATTATGGGGTGAACTTTTTCGATACGGCAGAGCTTTATCCTGTCCCCCCAAGCTCCGAGCTTTGCGGCTTGACCGAAGAGATGGTGGGACGGTGGCTGAAGACCAAACCGCGCGAGAGTTTGATTCTGGCTACCAAAGTAGCAGGGGCGGCATCGGGATGGTTTGTACCGCCGATTCGTCACGGCTTTACGGCGTGTGACCGATTTCACATAGAGCGGGCTATCGAGGGATCACTCAAGCGGCTGGGAACCGATTACATCGACTTGTATCAGATGCATTGGCCTGATCCGATTGTCCCTATTGAAGAGACGATGAGAGCCTTTGATGCTCTGGTGCAAAGCGGAAAAGTCCGCTATATCGGTACGTCCAATGACACGGCCCGCGGGACGATGAAATCGCTTATGGTGAGCAAATACGAAAAACTGACCCGTTTTGAGTCGATCCAAAACAATTTTTCGCTTCTGAACCGTCGTGATTTGACCGAAATCGGGGCGTTGTGCCGTGAAGAAAAAATTTCATTGCTTCCGTATTCGCCTTTGGGTGGGGGAATTTTGAGCGGAAAATACAACCAATCGGCTAACACGCAGGGACGTTTTAGTGATTATGTAAACTCAACGAATCAGCGTCAGCGCCTTATGGCGGCACGTTTTCTCAACGATAAAACGTTGGCTTCGGCACAGGAGTATTTGCGCATTGCTGCTGCTAACGGGCTTGACCCCGTGACGATGGCGATTGCGTGGAGCAAACAATTCGATTTTGTTGCGTCGACGATTATCGGTGCGACGACATCCCAACAGTTGGATGCCTCATTGGCCGCGATGGAGGTGACGTTGAGTTCGGACGTATTAAAAGATTTGGACGCGGTTCATGCAAAAATACTCTATCCTATGGGTTAGCGTCCTCGTCCTCTTTATGGGGGGATGCGCAGCGAAACACTATTCCATCAGCACTCCTAAAATCATCACGATTAAAAGCCCTAAGCTGAAATTTTCCGATATGGGATATGTGCGCTATGAGGGAGATGCCGTAGAGGTGGAACTTTTCACGGCAGGAGTAGCGGTAGAGAAAATTTCGATTGATGATAAAGTATGCGTGAGTACGGGGTGCATGAGCGAAGAATCATTTGTCAAAGAGTATCTGTACGAAGGGTATCCGCGTGATACGATGCGCCGTATTTTGCAGGGTGAGCCGATTTTTGGCGGAAAGGGCAAGGACGAGACCTGCGGCGGCGCCCTTTTCCAATTTATCCGAAACGATGATATGGATATACTTTACCGCCGCTCCCCCACAGAAACCTATTTTAAAGACCGGCTGAACGGGATGATGATTAAAATCAGTGATATTCCCGATACGAATGAGACTCAGTAAGCGTAGGTGCAAGCTGTGTTAAAATAGCGCAATTAAAAATAGGAAACCATTATGTCTAAATACGTAGGTGCGCATGTCTCTGCTAGCGGCGGAGTCTTTAATGCTCCCCTCAATGCGATGAAAATAGGGGCGAAGGCATTTGCCCTTTTTACTAAAAATCAAAAACAGTGGGCTGCGAAACCTCTCGATGATGAGACGATAGGGTTGTTCAAAGACAATCTGGCCAAAAGCGGTATACAACCGTGCCATATTTTGCCGCACGATTCGTATCTGATCAATCTCGGCCACCCTGAAGAGGAGAAGCGTGAAAAATCGTTGGAAGCCTTTATCGATGAGCTGCAGCGATGTGAACAATTGGGGCTGGATCGGTTGAACTTTCACCCGGGAAGTCATCTCAAGCAGATCACCGAAGAAGAGTGTATCGACCGCATCGCACTAAGTATGAACCATGCGATCAAAATTACCGAAGGGGTAAACCTGACGATAGAGAACACAGCGGGTCAGGGGAGCAACTTGGGATGGAAGTTTGAGCACATTGCCGCTATCATTGAGCGTATCGAAGATAAGTCACGCGTAGGGGTATGTATTGACACGTGCCATATGTTTACGGCAGGATACGACATACGTACACGAGAGAGTTACGATGCGACATGGGAAGAGTTTGACCGTATCATCGGGTTTAAATACCTCAAAGGAATGCACATCAACGACTCCAAGCCTGATTTAGGGAGTCATGTGGATCGACACGATTCATTGGGAAAAGGGAAGATAGGGCTGGATGCGTTTGCTTTTTTGATGAACGATCCCCGTATGGACAATATTCCATTGGTGTTGGAAACCATTGATGAAACCATTTGGGCACAAGAGATCGAATTGCTGTATTCGATGGAAGAAAAATAACAAGGACGACATTGAAATATTTGATCGATTTTTTAGAAAACCCCTCCATTGAGAAATCCGAGATTTTTTCACAGCTCAAATGTACCGTAGCTGAGGGTAAAGTTTTGCAGCTTTTGACACGCAAATTCTTGCAGTCGCAAGAGGATGTTGTCGTGGCCGAATTGCTCCAAGAGCTGTACGGTCCCGATGATTATTCCTATCTGAGCCATTTCGGGGAGGTGAAAACGCTTCTTGAACTGGGATGGATTACACACCACTCCTTTACCCCGATCAAAATGAGCGAGCTCTCTCAGCTGGAACTCTTTAACACCCCTATCGCGGTGACATCGATTTTTATGAAGCTCCTCGAAGAGGGCTCTTTGGAGATGACGCTCCCTGAAATCAAACCGTATGCCGACCATTTGGAGTATCTGCAAGATCAGTTTTTCCGTATCGAGCTGTACCAAAAGATGTCGATTATCCGCAACAACGGGAATGAGCACTCCTTGGGGATTAACCGTATCCAGAGCAAACTTGATTTACTGGAAAAACGGATCGAAGAGCGGATTGCCCAGACCTCTCAGGATGTCGTATTGGACCGCTTTTTCAAACAAAAGAAGCTTGAACCCAAAGAGCAGGTGATTTTTCTGGCATTGCTCAAAGAGGAGTACAGCTCGACGGAGGGGAACTTGCGAGAGATGAATACCCTCATCGATTTGATCAGTTTTGACGATTACGAACGGATTAAAAACCGTGCACTCCTCGAAGACGGAGCACGTCTCATCAACGAGGATGTTATCGATTACGAAGAGATGCTGAACCCTTTTGGCGGTATCTCGAGAGCGTTTTACATTGTTGATGAGGTGCTCCAATCGATTATGCACCCTCAAAAAAAGAAAAAAGCGCGTAAGCTCAAACTGGACATGCTGATCAAAGAGCAGGAGATATTTGAGCTCATTGAGCCCTCAACGTCCCTTGAAAATGTCGTTCTCAACGCAGGGACGGAAAAAACACTCCAAAATCTGATGCAGCAGCTTGATCGGGAAGTTATTGCAAAACTGCACGAATGGGGAATCAAAGACAAAAAAGCGGGAATCGATGCGAGGATTATTTTTTACGGTCCTCCTGGGACGGGTAAAACCCTCACGGCCCATTCCCTCTCCCGTTCTCTCAAACGACAGGTGCTGAGTTTCGACTGTTCCAAAATCCTCTCGATGTATGTGGGAGAGAGCGAAAAAAATGTCCGTAAAATATTCGATACCTACGCGGATTTAACAAAGCAGACCAAAACAGAACCGATTCTCTTACTCAATGAAGCGGACCAGTTTCTCTCATCTAGGTCGCAAGGAGCGGGTACATCCGCCGATCAGATGCACAATCAGATGCAAAATATTTTTCTGGAACAGATCGAAAAGTTCCAGGGAATTTTGATTGCCACAACGAATCTCCTTGAAAACATCGATCAGGCTTTTTCTCGCCGATTTAACTACAAAATAGAGTTCAAAAAACCGGACAAGGCTCAACGTCTCAAGTTGTGGAAAATGATGCTACCGAAAAATGCTCCGTATGAAGAGGGGTTTGACGTCGAAAAACTTTCACCCTATCCGTTGACGGGGGGACAGATTAATCTTATCGTGAAAAATACGGCCTACACGGTGGCTACCCGTAAAGAGTCCAGTTTCCGATTGGAAGATTTCGCAAATGAAATCGAAAAAGAGCGACAGGGCAACTTTGATACCGAAAAATCGGTAGGATTTCTCAACCGTTAAGGGAGAGGAATTTTGCTTTTCCAATAACTTCAATATCTCCTTAACACTCATCATTAGCTTTAGATACCGATACAAAATAAATAGTTGTTACAAAAAATAACACTGAGCATGAAATAGACGTGGATGGGTGTTTATAAAAGTAACACCGATAGGCGAATGCTCATGGTATTGGGGATGATTTAACCCTCTTTTTGCTATAGTGCAACAACTGTTTTTATAAAAAAGCTGTATCTGATCATGAGAACATCCTCACCGTCTGATAGGCCATTAACGATGAAAAGGTAGGAACTATGGAACATTACAACGTCGCAAATCCTTACTTTGGGGTATTTGTACTGTTTGTCATTACGTTTGGAGCATTTTATGCGACGACGGTATTGGCACGCTTGGCGAGTCGCGCATTGGCGGCCAAAGATACCGAAAAATTGAAACTTTCGCCGTATGAGTGCGGACCTGAAGTGAGCAAACAGCCGAACCGAATTTCAACGCAGTTTTACCTATTCGCACTTTTATTTTTGCTGTTTGATGTGGAGATTGTGTTTATGTTCCCGTGGGCCATTGATTTTAAACTGCTCGGTTGGTTTGGTTTTTTTGAGATGCTGATGTTCATTTTACTTTTGGCAATCGGCTTTGTTTATGCATGGAAAAAAGGAGCGCTCGAATGGCACAACATCAAGTAAATTATTTAAAAGACGGAGGTCTTCCCGTCGCTCTGACGACGATTGACAAGGTCGTAAACTGGGGCCGTTCAAACTCAATCTGGGCCTTGACGTACGGGTTGGCATGTTGCGGTATTGAGATGATGGCTTCGGGCGCATCTCGTTACGACTTCGACCGCTTTGGGACGATTTTTCGTGCCTCACCGCGTCAAGCGGAACTTATGGTCGTAGCCGGGACCCTCACGAAAAAACACGCGGAGTTTATACGACGTTTGTACGATCAGATGACAGAGCCCAAATGGGTCATCTCCATGGGCTCATGTGCCAATACGGGGGGTATGTTCAATACCTACTCAACCGTTCAAGGCGTTGACCGTGTTATTCCCGTTGATTTGTATCTTCCAGGATGCGCACCTCGGCCTGAGACGTTGCAGTATGCGGTCATGATGCTGCAGCAAAAAATCCGTAAAGAGCCGGCCTCTCGCGCTCAAAAACCAAAAAGGTTGATGTAATGAGAGCCTATACACCTAAAGACGACGTACAAAAAAAATCGTATTACACCGACCGCTTTTGGGTAGCACCGCAAGTGCCGAAATACGACGTCAGCCAAGATGCTGTTTTCGCTGCCGATCTTGAAGCGATTAAAGCAAAATTTGACGTTTTGGATGCCTATATCCAAGTAAATCAGATGGTTGTGGTGATTCATGCCAATGACAACTATGCGGTACTTGAATTGCTAAAAAATGAGCGGGAGTACCCACAGCTCTCTGAAATGTCTGCGATCGATTGGCTGGCATCCGAGGGAAAATTTGAGATTTTCTACCAAATGCTAAGTATGGCAAAACGGAAGCGTCTCCGTATCAAATGCAAAATTGATGAAAAAGAAGCGATTCAAAGTGTTGAGAAGCTTTTCCGATCGGCGGATTGGAGCGAGCGCGAAATGTACGATATGTTCGGTGTTGTGGTGAACAATCATCCGTTTATGAAACGTATTTTAATGCCGGAAGACTGGGAAGGATTCCCATTGCGTAAAACGTATCCGTTGCAGGGGGATGAGTTTGCGGCATGGTATGAGGTGGATAGAATTTTCGGCAAAGAGGCCAGAGAGATCATAGGACCCGAGAATCGTGATCCTGCGCGTGTAGACCGTTACGATACGCAGCGCTTTTCACGTCTAGGGCATGAAGTACCGTTTGGTACCGATATCAGTCAGGGTGAACCGGATACACCGCTTGTATACCAAGAGCAAAAGGGTGTGTTCATGATTGAAAAATTCGATGCAGAGAAGTCCGTTGTGATCTCTGATCGTCACCGTTAAGGAGCTGTGAATGCAACAATCCAATCGTCTTAGACCGTTTTTTGAAAACATTACCTTTGATCGAGCCGACAATGAGATGATCCTGAACTTCGGTCCTCAGCATCCATCGGCGCACGGACAGCTGCGCCTTATGCTGCACATGCAGCAAGAGCAGATCACGAAAGCCCATCCGGATATCGGATATCTTCACCGCGGTATGGAGAAGATGGCGGAGAACATGATTTACAATGAGTTTATGCCCACTACCGACCGTATGGACTACATCGCTTCAAGCTCAAACAATTACGGTTTTGCCCTTGCGGTAGAGAAATTGATCGGTCTTGATGTTCCTCGCCGTGCAAAAGTTATCCGTATGCTTTTGTTGGAAGTAAACCGTTTGATGTCCCACCTCTTTTGGTTGGCAACAACGGCGCTTGACATCGGTGCGATGACGGTTTTCTTGTTCGCTTTCCGTGAGCGTGAGTATCTGATGGACTTGGTAGAAGATTACTGCGGTGCCCGTTTGACGCATGCCGCGATCCGTATCGGCGGGGTTCCGCTGGACTTGCCGGATAACTTTATGGACGATTTGCGCAAATTTTTGGACAAATTGCCTGAAAATATCAAAGACTACGAAGACCTTTTGGATACGAACCGTATCTGGTTGATGCGTATGGAAAATGTCGGTGTTATCTCCAAAGAGATGGCGTTGAGCTGGGGATGTTCAGGGGTTATGCTCCGCGCATCCGGCGTTGCTTGGGATATCCGTAAAGAAGAGCCGTACGAACTGTACGATGAAGTAGAGTTCAATGTCCCTGTTTCCGACAAAGGGGACAACTACGCGCGCTATAAACTCTATATGGCTGAGATGCGTGAATCGGCGAAAATCTTGTATCAAGTGATCGATATGTATGAGGGGACGTCAACCGAATTGATGGCCCATGCTCCCCAGTACATTTCAGCACCGAAGCTGGATATTATGACGCAGAATTATGCGTTGATGCAGCACTTTGTCCTTGTGACACAGGGGATGCGACCACCTGTCGGTGAAGTCTATATACCGACAGAATCACCAAAAGGGGAACTTGGATATTACATCAATAGCCAAGGGGGACCGTATCCGTACCGTCTTAAACTGCGTGCGCCGTCGTTTTGGCATACCGGTATTTTGACAGATTTGTTGCCTGGGCACTATATCCCGGACGTAGTATCGATCATCGGGACGACCAATATCGTCTTCGGTGAAGTAGACCGCTAGAAGGACATTTATGAAACGTTACGATTTACGTCACCTTAAAGGTGCTTTTTACGACCGCATGGGTGAAATCATGCAAGCAGAAACTCAAACCAAAGAGGTATTGATTTTCTTGTTCGAAATCGGTGATTTTTCACCGATCCAAAAGAGTGCCGACTTGGTTAAAGCCCAAGGATATGAGCTAATGAATTCGCTGAAATTTAATGAAGCGGACTGGACCATAGCGGTCAAGCATAAGGAATAGTTGTGAGCAAAGTCTATTTTTCCACATGGCGCGGGGAGCAGATCAATAACATCGGCAAACCCGAAGAAGAGTGGGAAGTATCTGCCTATAATCTGCCGGCAGATTACAACGAACATGCCCATTCGAAAGCGTTTATCGGATGGGACGGTGTTGCGCTGTTCAATCCGGACGTCGATGTTGTCCGACTAGCTACCGAATACGCAGCGCAATATCAGGTCTACTCCGAAGCGTGCGGACGCTGTGCCCCCGGGCGATGGGGCGGACGTATTTTGTACGATCTCCTTGATAAAATCGCACGCGGTGAGGGTGCCGTATCGGATATGGAACACCTTAAAGAGGTTTCCAAAACGATGCAGGAAACGTCCAAGTGTGAAATCGGGAAAACCGTTCCGACTCCGTTGCTCGATTTGATGCATCATTTTGAAGCGGAATTCATGGCGTGCATCGAGACCCAAAAACCGTCAAAACACTACCACATGGAAGACACCAACTACATTGCCAAGATTACGGCGCCGTGTATGGATGCCTGTCCTGCACACGTAGATATTCCTGCATACATAGAGGGTGTTCGTGACTTGCGGTTTGATGATTCGTTGATGGCGACACGTCAAACGATGCCTTTGGCCCATACGTGCGGACGTGTTTGTCCCCACCCGTGTGAAACAGAGTGCCGTCGTACCAACCTTGACGAGCCGATTTCGATCATGGAGCTCAAACGTTTGGGTGCCGATTATGAAACGGATCACGGGTTTGGATTCTTTCATCCCTATGAGCAAAAGGCTTCCATCGGTAAAAAAGTCGCTGTCATCGGTTCAGGTCCTGCGGGATTAACGGGTGCTTATTACCTGGCGCTTGATGGGATTGATGTCGATGTCTACGAAGAACTTCCCGTTCTCGGCGGCGAAGTAGCTGTTGGGGTCCCTGAATACCGTATGCCCATTGACCGATACAACCAAGACATCGAAGCGGTACGCGATTTAGGGGTGAAATTTATCACCAATACCCGTGTAAACGCCGATATGATGCGTCAATTTGAATCCGATTACGATGCGGTTTTGATAGCAACGGGGACACGTATCTCTAAAAAAGTTTACTGCGACAACGAACGTCCTGAGATAGAGGGATACTGGGGAGCGATTGACATGCTCGATCAGGTGAATCTCTTTGTCAAATACGGCATCGGTGAAGATACGGATTTAACGGGGAAAACCGTTGTGTGCGTCGGGGGAGGCTTTACCTCTATGGATGTCGTTCGCTGTTCCATCCGTGCGAATGCCAAAAAAGTGGTTATGCTCTATCGTCGTGATGAAAAAACAATTATCAAAAATACAACGTACGAAGAGTATCACGAAGCTGTCGAAGAGGGGGTTGAATTTATTTTCCACTCAGCAGCTGCACGGATGAATGACGAGAACGATGTTCTTAAATCGTTACTCGTTGACCGTTTTGAATTGGTTCCCGATCCAAACGGAGGACGCCCTAATTTGGAAAAAATTGAGGGGGCATCGTTTGAGTTGGAGTGTGATTATCTGATTCCTGCGGTATCCCAAAGCGCTGACTTGAAACTCATTCCGGAAGAGTGGGAGATTGAACGTACCTCATGGGCAACGATCAAAACGAACGGAAAAGATTACATGACATCACGCAAGGGTGTGTTTGCGGCAGGCGACTGCGAATACGGTCCGATGACGATTGTCAATGCCGTTGGCCAAGCGAAGCGTGCAGCATCGGTGATATCACGTTATGTAGTGAACGGCGAGATTACGTTGCTTGATGATGAGATTATGGAAGACCATTTGCGCAAACTCAAAGTCTACGATAAAAAAGAAAAAGTAACGGGTTGGTTGCCGGGCTTACCGCGTGAGCACAGCGATGTTCTTACGGCGGATGAGCGCAAGTACAACAACAAAGAAGTGAAATACGGCTTTACGCAGTCGCAGGCAATTGCCGAAGCAGAGCGCTGCATGCGCTGTTACTACATCGCGATGGTCGCACATTAAGGGGAATGGATGATTAACTTTACGATAAACAACCAACCCGTAACGGCGGTAAAAGGGGAGACAATCCTCCAAGCAGCGCGTAAGGCGGGGTTTTACATCCCAACGATGTGTTATCTGGAAAAAACAATGCCGTGTGCCTCATGCCGATTGTGCGTGGTGGAAACCAACGTGACGGACGGCTTTATTTTGAGCTGTCAAACACCTCCGACGCAAGGGCTTGCCGTTACCATCGATTCGGATCGATTACAAACAGAGCGAACCAACATTATGCGTATGTATGATGTCAACCATCCGCTGGAGTGCGGCGTGTGTGATAAATCCGGAGCGTGCGATCTCCAAAACAAAACGCTTGAATTTCATATTGATGCACAGCATTTTACGGCCAAAGAGCAGCCGCGTAAAATTGAGCACTGGGGATTGATCAATTATGATCCCTCTTTGTGTATTTTATGCGAAAAATGCGTTCACGTATGCAATGAAATTATCGGCGATGATGCGATAACCCTTCAGTTCGGGGGATACAAATCGGCCGTTATCCCTAAAAATAGCGAGAAGCTTGATTGTACTTTTTGCGGCGAATGCATTGCCGTGTGTCCCGTCGGCGCATTGGTGAGTTCGGATTTCCAATACAGTGCCAACTCATGGGAACTCTCCCCCGTTCCGGCGACGTGTGCCCATTGTTCAGCGGGATGTTCGTTGACCTATGAGGTTAAACATACGTCGATTGCGACAGGGAGTGAAGAGCGTATTTATCGCGTTACGAATAATTTTGAGTACGCAACACTTTGCGGTGCCGGACGTTTCGGATTTGACTATGATATACAGGCCTCCAAAGATGAAGCCGCTTTTAACAAAGCAGTCTCGGCATTGGGCAATGCGAAAGCGATCCGTTTCAGCTCATTGATAACGAACGAAGAAGCCCTTATTTTGCAACGATTGAAAGAGACGTTAGGTCTTAAACTTTTCAACGAAGAAGCAAGAGCGTATCAATCCTTCATGAGAGCCTATGGCTCAATCAGCGGTAAGGGCGCTTTTGGCGGTACGCTGGACGCCATTAGCCAAAGTGATGCGATCATCGTTTTGGGAGGACGCATTACAACGGACAATCCGGTTGTCCGTTATGCAATGACCACCGCGGCCCGTCATAACGGGGCTAAAGTCATCTACATGCATCCGATCGAAGATGCTTTGTTGCAAAATGTCGTGACACAGTTTGTCAAATATGAGGCAGGATCCGAAGAGGGGGTTATGGCGATGTTGGCCAAAACTCTTTTAGCGGATGCCGATATAGGGGATGAATTCCGCGCATTTTTTGATGGATTGGATGAGGGATATTTGTGTGCTGAGTCCAATGCAGGTGATGAAGAGTTTGTGCGCATAGAAAAATCCTTGCGCCGTGCAAAACGCAAAACATTGGTCATCGGTTCGGATGTTTTGAATCATGGACGTGCAGAGAATATTGCACGCCTTGCCGCGCTGATAGAAACCTATACAGACTTTTCACTGGTGGTCGTACCCCAAACCGCGAATACGATCGGGGTATCTCTCGTGTGTGATCTTGATCGTGACGAGAATACAGCAGGGGTCGTCGGCTATAACGCAGAGGGTGAGTTTGTGATCGGTTCGTTTGGAAATTATGATTTAGCTGTCCCGGCATTGAACAGCCAGGAGGGGACATTTGTCAGCATCAATCACCAAGTGCTTCCCATCAATGTTGCCATCGGATTTGAGGGATACTGTCTTAATGATATTGCCAACGCACTTGGATTGCGCAGGGTGAATACGGTTGATTATACGGCGTTGTTGCCAAAAGAAAAAGGGTTTAACGCAACACCGTTTGATCAGCTTGAAAATTTTTACGGATCATTGGGCGAAGATAACCGCGGGTACATGCTGGAAAATAGCGAGGTTGAGGTTAACGGTACGCTTGAAACAATTGAGACGTTGCCGGAGTTTAACGGTACGGTCATTTACCGCTGTAATCCGGTTAATCAGTTTAATGCGTATACGGGACGTACGGCCCAATTGGAGCGTGATCCTGCTTTACGAGGGTCGGCACAATTTGCGGCAGCAGCCCGTATTAGTGACGGTGATCAAGTAGAAATCGAATCCAACGGCACTGTTCACGTACGAACCTTCATCCTCGATGGAGAGCTCAAAGGGACCATTGCCTTGTCCCCGACGTATGATACGGAATTTGGAGCAATGGGTGAAAATTACCGGTTTGAGAAAATTAAAATTATGAGAGTGGGGAGTTAAATCATGAACGAAATAACGATAACCATAGACGGCAAGACGATCCAAACCCAAGAGGGTGAATACATCCTCAACGCGGCGCGTGCCAATGGAGTTTTTATCCCTGCTATTTGTTATTTGACACGCTGTTCACCAACGTTGGCGTGCCGCATTTGTCTCGTAGAAGCGGATGGAAAACAGGTCTATGCGTGTAATGCGAAAGCGAAAGAGGGGATGAGTGTTGTTACGAGCACCCCAACCATCGCGGATGAAAAGCGTGCGATTATGGAAGTTTATGATGTTAACCATCCGTTGGAGTGCGGTGTTTGTGACCAATCCGGAGAGTGTGAGTTGCAAAACTATACGCTGGAAGTCGGGATCGATAAACAAACCTATTCGATTGCCGATACCCATAAGCCTGCACAAGATTGGGGCTTGATTCACTACGATCCCGCTCTTTGTATCATGTGCGAACGGTGTATCACCGTTTGCAAGGACATGATCGGAGATTCGGCCCTTTCAACCGTTGCCCGCGGAGGAGACAGTATTGAGGCCGCCTTCAAAGAGTCGATGCCAAAAGATGCCTATGCTATGTGGAACAAGCTCAACAAATCGCTGATTTCTCCCAATGGCGGAGACACACTTGATTGTACGAACTGCGGTGAGTGTACGGCGGTTTGTCCCGTAGGTGCATTGGTTAGCAGCGATTATCAATACACGTCCAACGCTTGGGAACATCAGCAGATTCCGGCAACCTGTGCCCACTGCAGTGCAGGATGTCAACTTAGTTACGACATTAAACATGTCAGCATTGCCGATCCGGAAGATAAAATCTATCGGGTTAAAAACGAATGGAACTATGTCTCTTTGTGCGGTTCAGGACGCTACGGCTATGATTTCCAAAATGCGAATGTAACGAAAGATCCGATTAAATTTGATGCGGCTATTGCTGCTTTCAAAAAAGCCGATACGATCAGCTTTACCTCTACGATCACGAATGAAGAGGCGATGATTTTGCAGTGTCTCAAAGAAAAATTCGGTTACCGTTTGATCAATGAAGAGGCGAGAGTTTTTAAATCCTTTTTGGGTTCTTACAGCGCAATAAGCGGACAATCTCTTTACAGCGGTAACTTAAAAGAGGTACATGAGAGCGATTTTGTCGTATCCATCGGAAGCGCTCTTAAAACGGATAACCCGAATGCCCGTTTTGCCATGAACAATGCCATTTCGATGAACAAAGGGGCGGGTCTGTATTTTCACCCAATCAATGATCCTGTTATCAACGATATGTCTAAAAACGTAACCCAATTCAACCATGCAGCCATGATGGAAGAGACAGCATTGTATTTAATGCTCGATTTGTTCGGGGATAAAGGAGCGATGCCATCGGCTGTTGCCGAGTATCTGGCGACGTTCCACACAACCAAAACGGCAACGGTCGAAGAGACCGTGGATGAAAAAGTGACCGAAACCGTTGTGAAGAAAGTTCTCAATGAAGAGAGCGGCGTTGAAGAAGAGGTAAGCGAAGAGGTCACCAAAACCGTTAAGAAGAAAGTCTCTAAAGAGGTTGAAGTCGATGATAACCGTCTGTTGGCGCTTTTAAATGCACCGGCAGGTTTTACCGATACCTTGACGAAGTATTTAGCAAAAAAAGAAAAATTTGCTTTGATGGTCGGACCGGACTTGTACAGCCACCCCAATGCGCGCAATTGTGCTCGTTTGGTGGCATTGATCGAAAAATATACCCCCTTTAACGTAACCATGATTCCCAATCTATCCAATACCTTGGGGTCTGCGTTGATATGTGATCTTGACGAGAGTATCGGAAGCCATACAATTGGATATAATACAGCAGGAAATTTCACATTGAGCGCCCTTGGGAATGGTGATTTGGACATGCCTGCCCTTAATCAACAAGAGGGAACGCTAACCAGTATTGATAAGCGGGTCAATCCTACGAATGTCGCTGTTGGATTTGGGGGATACAACCTCAATGATATCGCGAATGCTCTGGGCTTGAAGGAAACATTGACGATCAACTATACCAAGCATTTACCGGTAAATGCAGGATTTAGAGCCGTGGAATTTGATACGTTGCCCAATCACTATACCAATGCAGGTGAAGAAGTGCGGGGGTATGTGCTTGAATCACAGCCAATAGCAGTCAATGGTGATGAAAGCGTTCAGCCGTTTAATGAAAACAGCGCTATGGGATCCGGAATTGTCTATTTAGCCAATCCGGTATTGCAGTTTACACCGTTTACGGCCAAATCGCATCAGCTTCAAGAATCCGGCGGACTGTACGCTTCATCAGCGTACCTAAGTGCCAACGGAATGAATGAAGGCGATAGCGTACGGGTAAAAACGGCATATGGCGAGATCGTGGTCAAGCTGATCGCGGATGGAAAAATTGATGGTGAGATCCCGTATCTGCCAACATTTGACACACAAATTAACTCTGGTGCATTGTTTAACGGCTATCGTTTCGCAACTGTATCAATACAAAAGGTGTAAGCATGGATGGTGCATTTATTATTGAGACGATTGTTAAAATCGTTGTAATTTTATTGGTTTTTTCAGCCCTTTCAGGTTTCGGGACCTACGTAGAGCGCAAGGTACTGGCGTTCATGCAGCGCCGTTTGGGGCCGATGCATGTCGGTCCTTATGGATTGCTCCAAGTGGCGGCGGACGGAATCAAGCTTTTTACCAAAGAGGATATTATTCCGCAAAATGTCGTCAAGCCGATCTTTAAAATTGCACCGGTAATCACGGCGGCTACGGCATTTATGGCGGCAGCAGCCATTCCGTTTTGGCCTCAATTTACCGCTTTTGGGTATACCGTTCATCCCATCGTTTCGGATATCAATGTCGGTATTTTGTATGTAATGGCCATGATGGCGATCGGACTGTACGGTCCGCTTCTCGGGGGGATGGCATCTGCGAACAAGTGGTCACTGCTTTCAGCGGCGCGTAGTGCTGCCGTATTTATATCCTACGAAGTCATTACGGGTCTTGCATTGCTAGCCCCTTTGATGATGGTAGGATCATTATCTCTGATTGATATTAATAATTATCAAATCGGAGGGATAAGTCATTGGATTGCAGTTTCTCAGCCTGTGGCCTTTATCTTGTTTTGGATTGCCGCATTTGCGGAAACTGGACGTACACCGTTCCACCTTGTTGCCAACGATCATGAAATTATCGACGGTTTCGGTACGGAATACTCAGGAATGAGATGGGGTCTGTTTTTTATCGGTGAATATGCCAATATGTTCTTTATCTCGTTTGTCATGGCCATCGTCTTTTTGGGCGGATACGGCGATGGGACGATTGCGGGAGCATTGGGTTTACTGTTAAAAGTATCGTTTTTCTTTTTCTTCTTTTTATGGACGAGAGCTGCATGGCCGGATGTCCGACCGGATCAGTTAATGCGGTTGTGCTGGAAAGTATTGATGCCTATTGCCGTGGTCAATGTCGTGATCACCGGCGTAGTGATGATGCTCACAAGGGGGAATGGATGAATACAGAGCCATTTAATGATCGTAATGTAAACGAGCTTAGTGCTTATTACTATGTTGATATCGAAAACTATCCAGTCACCGCATGGGACAAGTTCAAACAAGTCGTAAAGCGTTCTCTTAAGGGAGAGCTTTTTGTAGGGTTATGGGTTGTGCTGCGTGAGATGATCAAATTTGACATCCACACCGTGCAATATCCGAAAGAAAAGCTCCCTATCGGTCCGCGTTATCGTGCCGTGCACAAACTGTTGCGTTTGTGGGAATCTGGATTCGAGCGTTGTATCGGATGCGGATTGTGCGAAAAAATCTGTATTTCCGATTGTATCCGTATGGACACGCGTATCGATGAAAACAGCCGTAAAGAGGTAACCGAGTACAGTATCAACTTGGGACGATGTATTTTCTGCGGCTATTGTGCAGAAGTGTGTCCAGAGCTTGCAATCGTACACGGAGGGCGCTATGAGAATGCGTCTGAGCAGCGTGCCCACTTTGTCATCAAAGACGACATGCTCACGCCTCTTGACTTTCTAACAGCTGGACAGCAAGAGGAATACCCAGGTTTTGGTGCGATTACCCCACATGAGGACGAGCGTGTGACCAAAACACCGCTTGCCTATTAAGGAGATATGAATGTTTGAAGCGATTGCTTTTTATCTGTTTGCGGCGTTAACCATTGGGATGTTTACGATCACCGTGATGACGTCACAGGCGTTGTATGCATTGACAGCGATGGCGGCTGGTATGATCTTTATCTCAGCTTTCTTTTTTATTTTGGGGGCTGATTTTTTAGGTGTCATCCAAATCATCGTTTACACCGGTGCCGTTATGGCACTGTATGCCTTTGGTATGATGTTTTTTGACACAACGCGCACAATGGTAGAAAAACGGGAGAATCCGAGAGTGATATTCCTCTTGGGCGTATTGGCTGCTACCCTGGTGGTCTTTATTCTGATTTCTCCGATCGTCTCCGGTCATCTGGAAGCGCGCTATCCGATTGATGCGGCTGTCGGGAACTCTCAAGCGATCGGGATGATTTTATTCACCAAATATTTGGTTCCGTTTGAAGTAGCCGCAGTCATGTTGCTGGTTGCGATGATTGCCGGTATCGTATTGGCGGGCAAGAAAATGGATAAATCACTGACATTGATGGCCGAAGAGGAGATTGCGCGGATAAGCGCAATTCAAACCAGCCAAGATGCAAAAGAAGGAGTCCACTAATGGAAATAACGTTAGCCCACTACTTGGTACTCTCGGGGGTACTGTTTGCTATTGGCCTGATCGGGGTAATGCGTCGTAAAAATCTGCTCATGCTTTTTTTTGCAACGGAAATATTGCTGAACGCAACCAACATAGGTTTTGCGGCAATTTCTCATTATTACAACGATTTAACCGGTCAGATGTTTGCGTTTTTCATTATTGCAATCGCAGCGTCTGAAGTTGCCGTTGGACTGGGTCTGTTAATCGTATGGTACAAACGTACCGGCAAGATTGATCTTGATATCATGACATCGATGAGAGGGTAAAGAATGGAAATCTATTTATACATTGCACTTTTTGCGCCGTTGGTAGGTTCGCTGTTTGCGGCACTGTTCGGTGCCACACCTAAAACAATGCTAACGGGCATCGTTGCATCAGGATTGTTGTTTCTTTCATTGGTAAGCAGTGCGATACTGCTTAACTACGTCATGATGGGTCATACCGTTCATGTTGAGATGATGACATGGATAGCCACGGGAGATCTTTATATCCCTTATGGATTTGTTGTGGATCAAGTGAGCGTTGTTATGATGATGGTCGTTACCATCGTTTCCACCGTTGTGCATGTCTATTCCATCGGATATATGGATCATGACAAAGGGTTTAACCGCTTCTTCTCGTATCTCTCTGCGTTCGTTTTCTCGATGATGGTACTCGTTATGAGCGATAACTTCGCAGGGTTGTTCATCGGATGGGAAGGGGTAGGGCTGTGCTCATGGCTCCTGATCGGTTTTTGGTACCATAAAGAATCGGCTACTTGGGCCGCAAACGAAGCGTTTATCATGAACCGTATTGCCGACTTGGCAATGCTGATCGGTATTTTTATCATCTATTGGAATATCGGATCGCTGCAGTACGATGTTGTGTTTGCTGAGATTGCCAATCTCCCTATGCCCATCATTACGTGGATCGGTATCTTTCTCTTCATCGGCGCAATGGGTAAATCGGCACAGTTTCCGCTTCATACATGGCTTGCGGATGCGATGGAAGGTCCTACTCCCGTCTCTGCACTGATTCACGCCGCTACCATGGTTACGGCCGGCGTTTATCTCGTGGTACGCGCAAATCCTGTCTATGATCTTATTCCGGATGTGGGACTCTTTATTGCAAGCCTTGGTGCTTTCGTGGCTATTTTTGCGGCTTCTATGGCACTTGTAAACCGCGACATGAAACGGATTATCGCCTATTCAACTCTTTCACAACTGGGTTACATGTTCGTAGCGGCCGGTTTGGGAGCTTATTGGGTAGCACTGTTCCACCTTATGGCACACGCCTTTTTCAAAGCGCTGCTGTTTCTCGGTGCGGGGAATGTTATGCATGCAATGCACAATGAACTTGATCCGTTCAAAATGGGGGGATTGCGAAAAGTGATGAAGGGTACCTTTATTATGATGACGCTTGCCTCCGTCGCACTTGCGGGTATTTATCCATTTGCTGGATTTTTCTCAAAAGATTTGATTTTAGAGGCAGCTTTTGTTGAAAATCATTACATTATTTACGCCGTATTACTGTTTACAGCAGGGTTAACGGCATTTTATTCCTTTAGACTGGTTGCGTTGATTTTCCATGGTGAAGAGAGATATAAACTCTTTGGTATTCATCCGCATGAAGCGTATAAATTTATGCTTGTTGCTATGGCCCCATTGTTGATTTTGGCGATTATTGCCGGTTCATTCAAGCTTTCCTATTTTGAATTGGTCACGAATTTATTACCGGCGGTCGAGTATCATATTCATCATCCAATGACGTATTGGATGATAACGATAGGGACACAGCTTTTTGTTATTTTAGCGGTCCTTTTGGCGTATAAAAAATACGCATCATGGAGCAGCGTTCCCGATGGAACCTCAAAACTAGAGAATTGTTTCTGTTACAAACTATTGAGCAATCAATACTACATACCGAAACTTTACGAAGAGCTGTTTTCGAAACCGTACCGAGAGCTTTCACGAATCGCCTGGAAACAAATCGATCTCAAAATCGTTGACGCAACGGTCGATGGAATCGCGAATCTCATCTATCAAACAGGTGAAAAAACACATACCATGCAAAATGGTAATCTCTCCAGCATGTTGCGTTGGATGGTTATCGGTTTAGTGGTTTTATTGGTACTAGCTGTCGCATTTACTGTCGGATATAACGCAGTAACTATGCGGGCAATGTAAGGAGCTGTTGATGCAAGAACACATTTTATCGATCTTAATTTTCTTCCCGGCATTGGCAGCAATGCTCGGATTTATTGTTCATAAAGACAGCGCGAGAGCGTATGGTATTACCGTAGCCGCTATTGAATTTTTTCTCTCTTTGTGGTTGTGGAATCTGTATGATCCTATGACGTCAGGGATGCAGTTTATGGAAAAAGCACCGTTGGTCGCCGCATTCGGGATTAATTATCTCGTAGGGATTGACGGAATATCGCTTTTCATCATTATTTTATCGACGTTTTTTACGATGATCGGAATCGCGTCATTGACGGAGACCCGTCGTGTTAAAGATCTGATTATCACGTTGCTTTTCTTAGAGATGACAATGGTCGGGGTTTTTGCGGCACTGGATGCGATAGTGTTTTACGTATTCTGGGAACTTTCATTGATTCCGATGTTGTACATTATCGGTGCATGGGGCGGACCGCTTCGTATTTACGCGTCTATTAAGTTTTTCTTGTACACCTTTACGGGTTCACTGGTGATGCTCGTCGGTATGCTGTTCATGGCCTATTTTTACTACCAAGCAACGGGACAATGGAGTTTTTCCATCTTAGAGTGGTATCGTTTGATCTTGCCTGAGAATTTCCAGCTGTGGCTATTTGCGGCCTTTTTCGTAGGTTTCGCGATCAAAGTACCGATGTTCCCGTTTCATACGTGGCTCCCATATGCACACGGACAAGCACCAACGATCGGTTCGGTTATCCTTGCGGCGATTTTGCTTAAAATGGGAACCTATGCCTTTGTCCGTTTTTCACTACCGTTATTTCCGGATGCTGCGGTCTTTTTTATGTTTCCGATTGCCATTCTCGCGATCATAATGATTGTCTATACGGCGATGGTGGCCTACGCGCAAGAAGACATTAAACAAGTCGTTGCGTACAGTTCGGTATCGCACATGGGGGTTATTATCCTCGGTACTTTCGCCCTTAACGTTGAGGGGATCAGCGGATCCGTTTTCTTGATGATTGCGCACGGAGTGGTTTCCGGTGCGCTCTTCTTGCTCGTCGGGGTCATCTACGACCGCCGTCATACGAAACTTATGTCTGAATTCGGCGGACTTGCCTCGGTCATGCCGCGCTATGCGACGATCTTCGGTATCATGATGATGGCCTCTGTGGGCATGCCGTTAACGATCAATTTTGTGGGTGAGTTTTTGTCTCTTCTCGGATTTTACAAACAATCTCATGCGTTCACATTAGTAGCGGGAACCGCGATTATTGTCGGGGCTATCTACATGTTAAGTGCGTACAAAAAAATGTTTTTTGGAAATGTCACTAAAGATGAGAATAAGAATCTAAAAGATGTGAACAGAACAGAGCTTTTGGCCCTGGTCCCCCTTGTCATTATTACGATTTGGTTGGGTGTTTATCCGAAACCTGTATTGGAACCTATCAGTAACAGTGTAGAATCAATCGTGCAGTTAATGCATGATAAAGCGCAAACCAAAGAAGCGCAAGCTCGTATCCCGGATCTTGCCAACCAAGGTGCCATGAATTCACAACAGGAGACACACTAATGTTAGAGCCAATTCATGTTTCTCTGGCGTCACTGAACATTACAACATTGGCGCCAATGCTTATCGCTATCGTTGGTGCCCTTGTTATTTTAGGGATTGATTTGGTAAAAGAGGGGCTTCACAAGTCTTTTTATGTCATGGTGAGTTTACTCTTTTTGTTACTTGACCTAGGAAGCGTCATTGATTTCGGCAATATTTTTCTGAAAAACGGGCCTATTTTAGGGATGTTTGACATGATGCTGATTGATGGTCTCGCTATTTTGGGGCAAATCATCATCGTGGTGGGTTCCATGCTGTTTATCCCATTGGCATTGACCTCCAAGCGTTTTCATGAGTACAATTATCCGGAATACTTTTCCCTTTTCTTGTTCATGATTGCCGGATTCCAATTCATGGTCGCAACCGACAACTTGATCCTCATTTTTGTCGGACTTGAAACCGCATCATTGGCATTGTATGCCTTGATTGCATTGCATAACCGATCAAAGTCCTTTGAAGCGGCGGTTAAGTACTTTACGATGGGCGCATTGGCCGCAGGTTTTTTCGCATTCGGTTCGATGATTTTTTACGCGATTACCGGTTCTATTGAGATCAATCAAATCGCCTCAGTTTTGGCAGCGGATCATTACGCCAATATTGGCTATGTTCTCGTAGCGGTCTCTTTTTTATTGGCCGCATTTGGATTCAAACTCTCAATGGTCCCCTTTCATACATGGACACCCGATGTCTATGAGGGGTCAAGCGCTGCACTGGCAGGGTACATGTCAATCGTCCCGAAGATTGCAGGGTTTATTGTCGCTATGCGTCTGTTTGAATTTTTGGTCCATAGCGGTGTTGTATGGCTTCAAGTGGTTCTGTACATTGCCGTAGTCATTACGATGACGGCATCCAATATTTGGGCTATGGTACAAACCGATGTTAAGCGGATGTTGGCATACAGCTCCATCTCCCATGCCGGTTTTGTCATGGCTGCCATATTAATCGGTACAACGCAATCCAATACGGCCCTTTTCTTGTACTGGGCGTTGTTTAGCTTTACGAATCTTGGTGCCTTTACCATGTTATGGGTCAGCCGACAGAAAAATCTTCTCCCGGGTCAGAGTTCAGACCATCCGTATGAAAAATTTGCCGGTTTGGTAAAAACGATGCCGATGGCCGCTATCATGATGGCCTTGTTTATGCTCTCACTTGCGGGAATTCCACCGTTTGGATTGTTTTGGGGTAAGATCTATATTATTGCTTCTGCCGTAACGGGAGGCTATACGGTTCTCGCCCTGATCATGGCATTGAATTCGGCGATTGCCGCGTATTATTATCTTAAATTGATTGTTTTCATGTTTATGAAAGAACCGGTTACCGGGTATGAAAAGTATTATTTCACGAATGCATCTCTTTCGCTTAAAACCATTATCGGGATCGCTGCAATAGGGACTATTTTCGCCGTTTTTGCGGTGAACCCACTTTTGAAGGTCATCACCTTATTCGTGTATAATAGCGGTTATTAACTCTAAAATATAAGGGAAAAGCTTGAAACACTGGTTACTACTTTCCCTCTGGCTTCCTTTGAGCGCGTTGGATCTCTCCATCCAAAGCGGAAAAGAGGATGCCAAACCTTACAGTATTCTACATTTACGGGATACAGCCCCCTTTTCGTGTGTGCCTAAGCACAATGATTTTAACGAGATCATACGGATTGAGTGCGAGATCCCAAAATCATCAAAACACCCTTTTCCCCCGATTCATAATACCCATTTTACCGTTGAGTATAAAACGTCTCCTGCAGGTTACACGATTGTTATCACCCCAAAAACAAAAATATCCCTTTATTCCGATGGCTTTGATTTGCGCAAAGAGCCGCAGGTATATGTTTCAAGCGCACGACAAACCAATCGTTGGAGCGTGGTCGGATATAGCGATAAAATGCCGATGCTCCCCTCCGTTCAAGAGAATCCTAACGCACTGAACCTCCCGATTAGAATAGCAAAAGAGAGTTACCCCTATGTAGGGGGACTGGATTTAACAGGGAATCCAATCCGGATGAAACGGGTTCAGGATGTTAATGACTATATGGAGCTGAAAAAAGCGTATAACAATAAAGATTATTCCAAAACATTATTGATGGCGAAAAAAACGTTAGAAAGATACCCCGATACCATTTTCAAAAACGAATTGTTCCTCTATCAAATTCGCTCTCTGCACAAGACGGGAGAAAACGAGAAGCTTTTGGGATTATCAAAACAGTTCATCCGTCAATATTCAGGGGATGCCGGTATTCCTGAAGTGCTGGCCTATACGGCTAAGGCCTATAGTGAAATGGGACAAGATAACTACTCAGACTTCTTTTATGACCGGTTATTTTCCGAAAACAGCGAGACTCCGTTTGCAACACAAGGGATGTTTTTTAAAGCGGAGCACTTAGAACTTTCGGGGAGTTCCAAAAAAGCTGCCCAATATTATCGTCAAGTATTAGAGCAAACGAAAGATGTTGAGCTGGCATCCGCTGCCGCGTTTAAATTGTCGAAGATGGAAATAGCACTGGGGCATCTTGATAATGCGAAATCCTATATTGAAAAAATAGTAGGTGCGAATCCCGGTTATTTTGCCAAAATTCGAGAACAATCGGTTGCCATGATTAATACCTTTATCGAGAGAAAAAGTCCGAAGATTGCAGCAAAAATTACGCTGTGTTTAATGGATTCGGCTGTCAAAAAATCGGAAGAACATGAGGTACTGCTCAAAAACTTAGGATTGCTCTATGCGGCAGCCGGGGACAGAGAGAAAGCCCTTAACCGTTTTAATGAGTACCTTCGCTTATTCCCCCATGGTGAGGGGTTGGATCAAGTTAGACGGGCCAAAGACGGATTGTTTTTTGAGAAAAGTGAACCGAAAGGGTCCGCAGGAATAGAAAAATACAATGATTTGATTGATCGCTATGGAAATGATTCGGTAGGACAAAAAGCATTGTATAAAAAAGCGCAGCTTTTATTTAAAGAAGAAAAATATCAAAGTGTGCTCGATAGTGAGAGTGATTTGTATCGGTTGAACAGTAAGGAGTTTCCGGAGGTTAATACGATTATCGGGCAAAGCGCCGTTGCCCTCACGAAGCAAAAGCTAGAAGCCCTTAAATGTGCAGAAGCGATGTCGCTGCATAAAATGTATCGAGTAAAGCTACTTCCACAGTGGGATGGATTGACGTTTGATTGCGCGCTCCGGATGGGGAACTTTCCGTTGGCCAAAAAGCTGGCTACTCCCCACTTAAAATCACCCACGATTGCGGAGCGTCAGATTTGGCTTTCACGATTGACCAAAGTACATTATGAGCTGGGAGAATACAAAGAGGCGATCCGCTCAGGAAAAGAGCTGGTGACCCTGCTTCAGGCACAAAAAAATCCACCGTTGAATACTATCTACCGCACGCTGTTTGATACGGCACAACGTATGGGCGATGATGTGAAGATGATTGAATACATCAAAGGGTGCGAGAGCGCATTCGGCAATGACTTTGCCGATATCGAACGTTATACCCAAATGGTGAGCGTGGGGTTAAAACGTAAAGATGAAGCGATTGTTCAAAACTATGCCAATCGGGTAACGGCATTGCAAAATCGTACTAAAACCTATACGCAATCACCCTTCATCGAGTTTACCCTTGCACAATCGTTGATGAACCAAGAGAAGAACAATGACGCTCTTCAAATATTAAAGAGTTTGAACGGCCGAAAATTAAACAGTGAGAAACGATCGCGTCAACACTATCTTATCGGCTCCTTGGCGATGAAAATGGGAAAAACGGCTGAAGCGAAAAAGTCGTTTAACGCGAGTATCAACGCAGACCCAAAATCGGCTTGGGGCAAGCTTGCTAAAGATGCATTAGGATTGTTCTAAAAGCGTTGTACCCATAGAGAGAAGCTCATCACTGCTGCCGCTTGCAGAAAGGGTGAATTGATGGGTATTGAAGGTTTGCTGCCGCTTTGCAAGCTGTGCCGTATGGGTTGATATATTCTCCGCCAATTGTTTTTTTGACCATTTCCCATCCAGATACTCAAGCGTTTCGATAATCCCTATGGCTTTCATGCTGTTTGGGCGGCGTCCATAAAGCTGCTCACACTGCGCCACTTCATCAATCAGTCCCGCCTCTATCATCTTCTGCGTCCGTTTAGAGATCCGATCACGCAACACTCCTCGGTCCATTTCGATATTGAGGATAGGACACTTCTGTATGATTGCTACGGGGGGATGTGTTTTGAACCATTGTGAGGGCGGAGTCTTGGTTTGGAGATACAGATGAAGCATTTTTTCAATGCGGTATTGATCGGAGTTCGTAATAGTGTTCATGGTCACGGGATCGATTTCGGCTAAAAATCGGTGCGCTTCGTCCAGATTATTGAGAAGAAGGGAGGCCTCTTCCCGGACAGATTCCGTGATACTTGGGACATACGACAACCCATCCACCATACTTTTGAGATAAAAACTGCTTCCGCCGACAATGATCAAATTTTTACGGCGCTCTTGGGCATGGGTTAGGGCACGGTGGTACTCATGGATGAACGTAAAAACATTGGCCGATTCGTTTGGCTTCAGACAATCGATCCCGAAATGGTTAACAAGTGTGAGTTCGTCATGAGAAGGTTTGGCGGAGGCGATATTGATCTCCGAATATACGGCGAGGGAATCAATGGAGAGGATAACGGCATTGTGCGAAAGGGCCAGCGTCAATGCAAGATCACTTTTTCCCGAAGCGGTAGAACCGATGATTGCCAATTGTTTCATAAGTCGTATTATACCCTGAAGGGCACAAGAACCTCTCTTGCGGTACTGACAAAGAGAAATTACGGTAAAATAGAAATTATTAATGAAAAAATAGAGAAGGAAAGCCGTGCAACGCCTTGCAAAACGACTCCGCGATTTTAATGAATTGGTAATGTTCCAACATTCGGTATTTTCACTCCCTTTTATTTTTATTGCGATGATCGTGGCGGCAGAGGGATGGTTTGGTTTTAGACTCCTTATCCTGGGTGGTTTGGCTGCCATCAGTGCGCGTAATGCTGCCATGGGGTTTAATCGGTATGTGGATCGCTCCTATGATGTTATGAATCCAAGAACCGCAGGAAGACCAAGTGTCGATGGACGCTTGAGTGCCGTATCGGTAGCCATCTTTACGGCGGTTAATGCGCTTGTTTTCATAGGGGTCTCTTATCTCATTAATGAGTTGGCATTTTATGTCAGTGTTCCTGTATTATTAGTTTTGTTTAGCTATTCGTATTTTAAACGCTTTAGTTCGATGGCGCACATTGTTTTGGGGATATCGCTGGGGCTTGCACCGATTGCGGGGGCGATTGCCGTGAATGGATCGGTACCTCTGTGGTCGCTGTGGCTTTCTTTGGGAGTCGTATTTTGGGTGGCAGGATTTGATCTGCTCTATTCGCTTCAGGACATGGAGTTTGACCGGACCCGAGGTTTGCATTCCATCCCCTCCCGCTATGGGAGCAGTGTCACCCTCCGGATATCGTTATTTTTTCACAGTCTGACCATTCTTTTTTGGGGGTTGTTTGTGATCGAAGCCGACTTAGGGGCAGCTGCTTATGCGGCCATCTTTTTTTCGATTCTTATGTTGGGCTATGAGCATTATCTGGTACGGTTAGATTTTAAAAAAATAGACAGGGCATTTTTTACGGTCAACGGATATTTGGGATTTGTTTTTTTAGGATGTGTGATTTCAGATAAGGTGATGGGATGAGCAGCGTACATTTAGTTGAGGCTCCGCTGGAGATAAGTTTTAACAAAGTGGATGAAAATTCACCGGAGTTTGAGAGAGAATACAATACGATATGTGAAAATGACGATGATGCCATAGGGCAGTGGCTCAGAGTGGCAAAAGCAAAAGGGGAGACGGGAGACAGCGACCCTGTGGTGCTTCATCTCATCGTTGAGCTTTATCGTAAAATAGACAGATTGGAACAGATTATTACCAACAGTGCCCCAAAACGGCTCTCTTTGAGTCAAAAAGGGGGAGTTGCACGGATCGGATTTGAACATTTTGAGGTGAGTGAACCCTTGTTTCAAGAGGGGGAGCGCTATTATGGACGGTTAGAACTACCGCTTCATAATCGTAAAGAGGTCCCGTTATATTTTGAAGCAGTGAGTCCGACATTGGGAAAAATCTTTAAAATGCACCCAAGAGATGAAAATGAATGGAGTGCTTATCGTATGGCGAGAGAGCGAATGATGATACGACAGCTCAAGGGGAATGAATGAATCTTGGGATCGAGCTGATACTGATCGCTTTTGCTGCGCTGATTTTGGGACTCATCTATTATTCGGTAACCAAAGAGAATGAAGTCAATGGAAAGCTCCGCGCCATTGCCCATGCCGTAGAAGATCTTCATAGGGAACTCTATAAATTAGATAAGAGGGTGACGCAGGAGCTGGAAATTGTTGCATCGCTGCAAGAAACCCTTCCTGAAACCGCACGGATGACGAATGCCAAAGTCGATCATGATATGAGTGAAATGTCGGTTCCGATTATGGAATCCTTGGGGCATATCGAGGGGACATTTACCGCTTACAAAGAGAAGACGGAAAATCGTTTACGTTATTTAGAAGAACGGATTCGAAATCTTTCACTGCCAACGTCGATTAGCGGGATGGATGATGAAAAAGTTATTAGTCGATACAATCAAGGGATAGAAGTAGATGTCATAGCCAAAGAGCTACGTTTATCAAAGCCTGAAGTAGAATTTGTCCTAAAAATCAATCAACTAAGATAGTTGTAAGTTTCTACAGGTATAATTTCGTTCTCTTTAAATGTGCGTCTGTAGCTCAGCTGGATAGAGCACCGGTTTGCGGTACCGGCGGTCAGGGATTCGAATTCCTTCAGGCGCACCATCTATAAACTCCCTTCACAATATGCATCCATTTAATAACACATTTTGTAATTTTGCTAATATTTAATATTATTATAGTTAGAATGAGAAGACTTTTAACATAAGAGGGTTGCTCATGTTCAAATTTTTTTCATTATTTATCCTTATTATCTCCCTCTTTAGCTCATGTTCTTCTCCGTATGATAAACCTCTCAAAATTTCTGCGACAACCTGGATTGGCTATACACCTCTGTTTTATGCAAAAGAAAAAGGGTGGCTAGAGCCGTTGAACATTAAAATCACGAATGTCGTATCCTTGAGTGAAAACATGGCTCTGTACAAATCAGGCAATTTTGATGCGTATGTCGGGACACAGTATGAATATGGAGTTCTTTCACCCAAAGAGAGTTCGTTGCACCCCGTGATGATGTTTGATCGCTCATACGGCGGTGATGTAGTAGTGGGGAATGTCTCTATCAATGATTTAGAAAGTACAAGGGCTACGATTGATGTTTACTTGGAAATGGATTCGATCAATATCACTTTACTAAAAGATTTTCTAAAAAAATATAAATTGGAAGGTAAAAAACTAAACTATGTCAATAAGGATCAGGCCTATATTTCTACGTTAAAAAGATCCGATATGAAAAATCCAACCCTGATAGTCACCTATTCTCCCTACAATAATTATTTGATAAAAAGCGGTTTTCAAGAGCTTGCATCCACAAAAGAGGGGCTTGATCTTTTGGTAGTCGATGCTATGTTTACGACAGATAAAGTATTTGATGAACATCAGGAACAGTTTACGGAGTTAAAAAAAGTAGTCGAAAAGTCGTTACGTGCGTTAGAGGAAAATCCAAAAGAGTATTATGAAACCATAAAAGCGTATCTCCCTGAGACCAGTTATGCAGAGTTTCAAGCTTCATTGCAGGAT
>JAUXSZ010000189.1 GCA_030679635.1 Sulfuricurvum sp.
GATGAAGCGATGACGACCATCGGTAAAAAGATGGGAGATACGATTCGTAAAGGGGATGATCTCTCTCGTAAATCCGTGATGTACCATGTCGGACGTCCAAATGAAAACGGTTTTGTACCGCAGGTATGGGAAACATTAGGACTTGATTCGTATAACTCTCATACGAATATCTGTTCGTCAAATGGCCGTACGCCTAGTATTTGGACAGCGAATGATGACCGTACGAGTCCGGACTGGGCAAATGCGAAATTGATTTTCCTAAATTCATCGCACGCGGCGGATGCAGGACACTATTTTCAGCAATCAGCAAGCTTTATTGCCGATGCCCGTAAAAAAGGTGCGAAGATGGTCGTTATGGACCCTCGTATGTCCAATTCTGCAGGTATGGCAGATTTATGGATTGCGGCATGGCCTGGGACAGAAGCGGCTATTTATCTCTATCTAGCCAATCGTATTTTAAATGAAAATATGACGGATAAAAAGTTTGTCAAAAAATGGTTCAACTGGGAAACATTGATGAACGATACCGAGCATCTTAATTATATGCTTGAAAAAGGTCAAATTACTAAAGCGCCAACCGGTAATAGTTTTGAAGACTATATGGATCTGTTAAAAGATATGTATGCTCCGTATACGTTAGAATATGCGGTCAAAGAAACCCATGTTCCAGCTTATAAACTCGAAAAACTTTATGAGATGTTTATTTGGGCTGGTGATTCTATTTCAACCTATATCTGGCGTGCAGCTGCTGCGGGTAACCGTGGCGCATGGATGGGTGGACGATCGGCCTATTTTGTTATTGGTCTTCGCGGGGCCATCGGAACAGAGGGGGGAACATTCTTCCACCACTGGCACGTTATATCTGTCTCCGGTAAGGGTGGAAGCTCAACAATGGGGCAGGGTGCCGGCGGTGCTGACGTTCCTAAGGTTAAAGTATGGAATGAGCTTACATGGCCTCCTGAGTGGCCTTTGTCTACGTATGAAATGTCGTACTTGTTACCGCATCTTCTTACCGATACGGCATGGCAGAAGAAATGGAACGATCGTGGACTGAATGTACCAAGCAAATTGGCGGTATATGCTCCTCGTATGTACAATCCTGTGTGGATTAATCCGGATGGTTTCCGTTGGATTGAAGTACTCAAAGACGAATCTAAAATGGAACTTACCTTTAATCTCTCACCGGTTTGGTCAGAGACAAACTGGTACATGGACTATGTCCTTCCGGTCGGACTTGCAGGTGAACGTCATGATCAGCACTCTGAGGCAACATTCCCAGCACGATGGACCTCTTTCCGTCAACCGGTATTGCGCGTAGCGTTAGAGAAATCAGGCTGGAAAGCAAAAAATCCAAATCGTGCAACTCTAGAAGCACACGTTAAAGCAGGTCTTGGTGAAGTTTGGGAAGAGAATGAATTCTGGTTTGATTTGTGTGTAAACTACATTGATCCAGACGGCAGCCTCGCTATCAAAAAAATGTGGGAATCTAAACGTCATCCAGGTAAACCGGTCACGATTGCTGAGTGGTACGATGCCGCATTTGGTGATAACCTGCCAAAACTCAAAGATACAGCAACCAACGATCCACGTTATATGAAAGAAGAGTTCCCTGTTTATTGTTATTTGCGTGATCATGGTGCGTGGTTGGAAGAGGATAAAATTTACAATGCAATGGAGCGTGAGCTTAAATTTGAAGAGGGCGAAGTTATTTCTCATGGACATAAATTCAACGCGTCAACAATGAGCGTTGGTACCCATGGTGTTATTTCAGCAGAAGACCACGAAGGTAAAACCAAAACAATTGGTATCGAAATCGATGGCAAAAAAATGGAGGGGTTTGAGACACTTACGAAAAAACTTGAGTTCTTTACCCAATGGGCTACGGATTGGAAGTGGAGAGAGTACGCAATGCCATTTTATCCACGTAATGACAAAGAGAAAACTGAAATGATCCACCTTGTGTCGCATGTCAATCACATGTACATGAAAGAAGACAATGCGTTTGCGCTCAACACCGTTTTCCGTTTGCCGTATAACATTCATACCCGTTCTGCGAACTCTAAACACTTGATGGAGATTTCACAAAACCACGACCCAATTTGGATTTATACCAAAGATGCACAGCGTCTTGGATTCAAACGCGGTGATGCTATGCGTGTTAAAATTGTGGATACGGTTTCTGGCTTAGAGAGCGGTCACTTTGTCGCGATGGCGGTACCTACAGAGGGTGTTATGCCGGGTACATTGGCATGTTCACACCATGGTGGTCGCTGGAAATTAACCAACCATGTCACGATTCCAAATGGAGTCACTGATGGTAAAGTTGCTCCTTCTACGGCACCGCGTGATTTGTCAAATAAAGAGTTCCTCAAAGAATCTCCGGAAAATATCGGTAAAGAGGGCGGACAAATCAAGATTGAAGATTACAGCGGTACAGCTGGTATTAACAGTTTTGGTGTTCCTGTTG
>JAUXSZ010000191.1 GCA_030679635.1 Sulfuricurvum sp.
CGATGAACCCTTTGACCCTCTTAGCGGTGGGACTGTACGGTAAAGAGCTGTTGCCGCAAAACGGTGCACCGATCCGTCTGGTCGTCCCCTGGAAATACGGATTCAAAAGCATCAAGAGCATTGTCAGTATTACCCTCAAAGAGAGGCAAACGCGCTCAACATGGAATGAAATGGCTCCCAATGAGTACGGTTTTTTTGCCAACGTCAACCCTGCCGTCGATCACCCGCGATGGTCGCAGGGACGTGAGAGGGTGTTGGGTCATTTTTTCAAGCAGGATACGTTGATGTTCAATGGATACGGCGCAGAGGTTGCCCATATGTACAAGGGTATAAATTTAACGAAGTTTTTTTAGAAGGGGATCAATTGAGAATGTTGATTTGGATAGGGGCATTGTTGCCGATAGTCTATGCGGCACTGCGTTTTAGCGTTGAGTTTCATCCGCAGGCACTGCACACTGTATTGGTGTTTGTTGAACCGTATGTTCACGTTATCCTTACAAAAATTCCGACAGATCCGCTGAAGTTTTTGAGTGATTTGTCGGGAAACAGCGCTTTATGGATGCTGGCTGTCACGCTGTTGGTCACACCGTTGCGCAGCTATATCGGGATCAATTTTCTGAAATACCGTCGGCTTATGGGATTGTTTGCTTTTTTTTACGCATTGATACATGCCCTTCTTTTTATCGGCGTCGATCAGCAGTTTGATCTTAGAGGCGTGAACCATGAAGTGTTGAGCAAACCTTTTATTGCTTTTGGGATGGGTGCTTTTCTCATTTTGTTGTTGATGGCACTCACCTCGAGCAAGAAACTGTTTGCGAAGTTCAAATCATGGCACAAGCTGGTCTATATAGCCGTCGTATTGATCGCAGTGCATTATCTGATGAGCCATAAAACGATTACCCTTACCCATGTAGCGGTTGTCGGGACCCTCTTTTCATTACTGGCTTTGAGGTTGCTCAAGAAATGAAACATTTTGATGTCATTATTTTAGGAGCAGGGGCAAGCGGGCTGATGTGTGCGGCACAGTTACGAGAAAAAACCTCACTGAGTGTTGCTATCATCGAGGGAAATTCAAAGCCCGCACTGAAGATCAAAGCGTCGGGCGGCGGGAAATGCAATCTTACCAATGTCGACGTGGATGCGACCCATTTTTTAGGGGATGAGCCCTTGGTATCCCATGCTTTGTCTGTTTTTTCCAAAGAGGCGTTGCTCAACTATTTTCATGAGGGCGGGTTACGACCGGTCATTCGCAAAGAGAAGTACTACTTTTGTCCGAAAAGTTCCGATGAGGTGATATCGATTTTGCTGGGACGTTCTCACGGCTGCGAGATGCTGTTGGGGCATAAAATCCTGAGTGTTGAAGATACCTCCCCTTTTGTTATCACAACCGACAGAGGAAAATTCAGCGCTACAAACGTAGTCGTTGCAACGGGCGGTGCGAGCTATAAAGAGCTGGGGGCTAGCGATATCGGACTCACAATAGCGCAAAGCTACGGGCATAAAATCATCCCATTTTCTCCCGCACTGGTGGGTTTGACGCTGCAACCCAAAGAGTTTTGGATGAAAGAGCTTAGCGGTGTCAGTGTAAGGGCTCGTATTGACGTGGCGGGTAAAACATTGGAGGAAGATCTTTTGTTTGCCCACAAAGGGATCAGCGGTCCTGCCGTCCTATCGGCATCGCTTTACTGGCACCGCGGCGAGATCGCGATAAATTTTTGTCCGGATTTTGATGTGACGCTTCTAAAAAACGAGAAGAAGCTCCTCAGTACGGCATTGCCATTGCCCAAACGGTTTACCAAAGCATTTTTAGAGGCGATTGCTCTTGAAGATAAGCCGTGCAATCGTCTCAACGAGGATGAGCGGGAAAAGCTGGAACGCATCCAAAACTACAAAATGGCCCCTTCAGGAACGTTCGGACTCACCAAAGCAGAAGTATGCCGCGGAGGAGTGGCGCATGAGGAGATTGATCCGTTTGGCATGCAAAGCCGCCGCGTTGAGGGGCTCTATTTTATCGGCGAAACGGTGGATGTTACCGGAGAACTGGGCGGCTATAACTTTCAATGGGCATTTAGTTCGGCAGTTGTCTGCGCGAATGGGATTTTAATCTAATCGCCAGTACAATACGTCCATAAACTCATAGGAGCTTTTTTATGATATTGATGGCAGGACCGTGTGTAATCGAAAGCGAAGAGAGCCTTTTTAGGATTGCAAAAGAGCTTGAGCGCTATCACCATGATTCGCGGTTTGATTTCTATTTCAAATCGAGTTTTGATAAAGCAAATCGTACGTCGTTGGACAGCTATCGCGGGCCGGGGCTTGAAGAGGGGTTGCGATTGCTTCAAAAAGTGAAAGATGATTTTGGCTACAAGATTGTTACCGATGTGCATGAGAGCTATCAGGTCCCTTTGGTGGCTGAGGTCGTTGACATGATTCAAATCCCCGCTTTTTTATGCCGTCAGACCGATTTGCTCGTGGCTGCGGGAAAAACCGATAAAATTGTCAATATCAAAAAAGGGCAATTCATGACACCCAGTGACATGCAGTATTCCGTCATGAAAGTGCTCAAAACCCGCGGATGCGATGAACTGGGCTATGAGGCTTCAAAGAAAAACGGTGTCTTTCTTTGCGAGAGAGGATCGAGCTTCGGATACGGGAATCTCGTCGTGGACATGCGCTCACTCTTTATTATGCGCCAGTTCGCCCCGGTTATCTTTGATGCAACCCATTCGGTACAAATGCCGGGGATCGGCGGCGGTAAAACAGGAGGGGACAGTTCGATGGTTCCTCACCTCGCACGCGCCGCAGCGGCAGTCGGTGTCGATGGATTCTTTTTTGAAACCCATTTTGACCCGACATGCGCTTTGAGCGACGGCCCGAATATGCTAACATTAGAGCAATTGAACACCCTTACAGAAATATTATTACAACTTGATTCCATAAAAGGCTAGAAATATGAAAACAATCGAAGGTAAATTGCAGGTCCAAACCGGCAAAAAAGTTGCAATCATTGCGGCACGTTTTAATCATTTGATTACCGATCGTCTCATTGAGGGGGCAAAAGATGCCTATATCCGTCACGGCGGCAACGAGAGCGATTTGGAATTGGTTCTTGTTCCCGGTGCCTACGAGCTTCCGTTGGGACTGGACCGCGTACTGGCTACGGGCCGCTATGAAGCCGCATGTTGTTTGGGTGCCGTGATCCGAGGTTCAACCCCCCATTTTGATTATGTTTCTGCGGAAGCTACCAAGGGAATTGCAACGGTTGCCCTTAAATACGCCAAGCCCGTAGCATTTGGACTCCTTACGACGGATAATATCGAGCAGGCGATCGAGCGTGCAGGTACGAAAGCCGGCAACAAAGGGTTTGAAGCCATGGTCACCGCCATAGAAATGATGAATCTTTATATTGAGATCGGCGAATAATGGCTACGCGACATCAAGCCCGTATGGCCGTTGTAAGTCTTTTGTATGCGTATGATTTAGGAAACCAAAGTATTCTTGATTATAGCGATGAAATCCTCGAAGAAAAAAAGATCCGAAACAAACAGCGTGACTTTGCCCTTGATTTGTTCAAAGGGGTTGTGGAGCATTTAGCCCCGGTCGATGAAGCGATTGAAAAACACCTAAAAGATTGGGATTTTGACCGTTTGGGCTCTATTGAGCGGGCGACATTGCGTTTGGGTGCGTACGAAATCATGTTTGGGGAGCTCGATTCTGCCGTTATCATTAACGAAGCGATTGAAGTGACCAAAGCATTTGGAAGCGAGCAATCTCCCAAGTTTATCAATGGTGTTCTCGATGCCATTGCAAAAGACAAATAGCTTACGATGCGTCTGACCAAAGAAGAAGCACTCGACCTGATTCGTCACGGTGACCTCAAAGAGTTAGGAAAAATGGCCTCAGCACGTAAGCGTGAACTACATCCCCAAGGGATTACAACCTTTGTTGTCGACCGTAATATCAACTATACGAACGTCTGCTGGGTGGATTGCAAATTCTGCGCTTTTTACCGTAGCCCCAAAGCCGATGATGCCTATATTCTCACCTTCGAAGAGATTGATCAGAAAATCGATGAGCTGCTCGAAATCGGAGGGACACAGATTTTGTTTCAAGGGGGGGTCCACCCGAAACTCAAGATCGAATGGTATGAGGATCTCGTAGAGCATATCCATATCAAATACCCCACGATTACGATTCACGGCTTTTCCTCGATTGAGCTGGACTACATCGCCAAAGTCTCCAAGATAACGATCCAAGAGTGTCTGTCACGATTGCATGCAAAAGGGCTGGCCTCGATTCCGGGGGCTGGGGCTGAGATATTGAGTGACCGCGTCCGTGATATTATCGCACCCAAAAAGATCGATAGCGACGTGTGGCTTCATGTGCATCGTGAAGCGCATAAGTTGGGGATAAAATCAACAGCTACGATGATGTACGGCACCGTAGAGACGGATGAAGAGATCATAGAGCACTGGAATCTCATTCGAGATCTTCAAGATGAGACGGGCGGTTTTCGTGCCTTTATCATGTGGTCGTTTCAGGGGATGAATACCCAGCTCATGGAAGAGCATCCGGAGATTGAAAAACAGTCTTCCAATCGTTACTTACGCCTTTTGGCGGTATCGCGTCTCTTCCTGGATAATTTTCAAAACATACAAAGCTCTTGGGTGACACAGGGTCCCTATGTAGGTCAAATGGCACTGTTGTACGGTGCAAATGATTTGGGTTCTACGATGATGGAAGAGAATGTGGTTCGTAGCGCGGGTGCGGGTTTCCGTATGGCAAAAGAGGAGATGATCCGTCTCATCCGCGACATAGGGGAGATACCTGCGATTCGCAATACCGCGTATGAGACATTAGAGAAATTTGCTTGAAATACTTTTTAGCAACGATTTTATTTTTAGGGCAAACACTTATGGCAACTACTTTGGAATTTATAGAGGTTAAAGGGGTGAAAATTCCTTTCATTCACGAAGAGGATAAGCGGCTCCCGATCGTATCGATGCAGTTGGTTTTTACGGGAAGCGGCAGCATCGATGAGGGGAGCAGTGCCGGACTCGCGCGTCTGAGCGCAAAAATGATGAACGAGGGGACACTCAAACGAGGAGCCGTTGGTTTTGCCGATGCTCTAGATGCACGGGCTATACAGCTCAGCACTAATGCGGGGAATGAATCGTTCGTGATGGAGTTGGGTACCCTTAAAGAAGAGTTCGATACAGGACTCTCTCTGATGGCCGAACTGCTTCAAGAGCCGAATCTATCCGAAGAGACGCTGGAAAAAGTGAAAACGATCGCCCTCAGTGACATCGCCCGAAAAGAGGCCGATTTTGATACGGTGGCATCCGACGAGCTCAAGGCGATTTTGTTTGAGGGGACACCGATGGCTGTGCCAAATATCGGTACGAAAGGTTCCATCGGTAAAATAAAACTGGGTCAGGTCAAAAACTTTTTGTCGGACCATCGAGTATTGTCGAATGCATTGATCGTGATCGGCGGCGATGTGGATCTAGAAACGGCCAAGAAAAAAGTAACCCAACTTCTGGGAGCCCTCAGTGTTGGAGCAAAGGGACAAGAACGCTATTATGAGCCGTCTAAAACACCCAAAGAATCGATTCTAAAACGCCCCAATACGGAGCAAGCGTATCTGTATTTCGGATCCCCTTTTGCAATGCGTGAGGGAGATAGTGAGTTTTACAAATCACGTGTTTCGATGTTTATTCTGGGATCGAGCGGTTTTGGAAGCCGTATGATGGAAGAGATCCGTGTTAAGCGAGGATTGGCCTATTCCGCCTATTCACGTTTGAGTGTGGCCAAAACGAATACCTATTTCAGCGGTTACCTCCAAACCAAGCTGGAATCGCAAGCGGAAGCCAAAAAAACCGTAGCAGAAGTGATCGATACCTTTGTTCGGGGAGGTGTTACCCAAGCCGAACTGGATCAGGCAAAGAAATTTATGCTGGGTTCAGAGCCGCTTCGTGTTGAAACGCTTTCACAGCGTTTAGGTCGTACCTTTAGTGAGTATTATCAGGGTAAACCTCTAGGGTATTCGCTTACAGAGCTGAAACAAATCGGAGAGTTAGCACTGGATGATCTGAACGATTTTATTAAACGCCATGGTGAAATTCGAAATCTCAGCTACGCCATTGTTACCAAATAACGAAGAGGCACAAAAATTTCACGCTCTAGGGGTGAGCAGTGTTACGGCACTTGCTACTCTTGCCCCAACCTCACTTGAAGATCGTCGTCTCAGTCATGAACTGATTCATAATGTTTTTTGTGTACTGGATGCGACGGTTGAGCACTGTCTTCGTACCCCAAAAACTCTCAAAATTACTTTCTTTGCCCATAATCTCGATGAGACCATTCACGGGGTGATTTTTCAGCCAAAACCCTATATGGTTCATCAGTTTCCATCAGGTGTTAGAGGGTTTTTCTCTGGAAAAGCCGTATTGGAGCAGGGGCAATGGCAGCTCATACAACCGACGAAGATTACTGCGGTCGGATCGGTGGTTCCCATCTATAAAACACCTTTACGCGCCGATGTGATGCGCCGTTTTATCGAAAAAATGGTGACGGTAGAAGCGTTGTGCGAGGAAGGGCTTCCCCCCTCTGTCGCGCACGAACTGTATGCAATACATTTCCCAAAACAGCCGAAACCGTTGAACGAAAAACAGCTCCATGCACTCAAGTTTGCGGAGTTGTACGATTACATGCACCGTCTTCGGCATAAAAGACGATTTCATCCAACCCCGTATCGCGCGAGAGGAGATGTGGCACAATGGATGAAAAGCCTCCCTTTTGTGCTGACACAGGATCAGAAAAAAGCCATTTCTGAGATATCCAACGATTTAGCATCGCCCCATGCAGCACGTCGGATGATTATGGGGGACGTCGGATCGGGAAAAACGATGGTAATTTTTGCCTCCGTCATCCTGATGCAGCCGTATCGTTCGGTTCTAATGGCACCCACAACGATTTTGGCGAATCAGCTGTACGAAGAGGCGCAGAAATTTTTACCCCATCTAAAAACGGTACTCGTCACCAGCGCGACCAAGAAAGGTTCTTTGGAGTCGTATGATTTTATCATCGGGACCCATGCACTGCTTCATC
>JAUXSZ010000192.1 GCA_030679635.1 Sulfuricurvum sp.
GGCTGAAAAAATCCTCTTTAAACCGAGGGGTTCACCGTTGCCCAATCCGACGTTTGTCATCTCCGATGCCGATTACGTCGATTGGCTCACCGAAGCGATGGGTGGATTTGCGGTGCCGAAAGTAGTAAAAACGTATCGTAAAGCAAAAAAATACCTCTTTTTAGGAACATTCTTCGGTCACGATACCGATCGGATGGTTGCCAACGAGTTGAGCTTCGATTTGGAGGGGGGATATGTCATCACCGATAAAGAGCTGGGGAAAAAAGAGAAAAAGTTCGTTGATAAACATCACATTGAAGTAATCCCAATGTCGCTTCAAGAATTCATCCAAGCATTTGTATAAAAGGAGTTAGTCATGCCAATAATACCAACCGTAAAAGATGTTTCGCCTCGCGGAGAGCGTTATTTTGATCTGTTTTCCAAACTCTTAGGCGACCGTGTGATCGTTATCACCGAAGCGATCGATGATCATATGATGGGGATTATCGTTTCTCAGCTGCTGTACCTCGAGGCGATGGATTCACAAGAGCCGATCCATATCTACATCAGTTCACCGGGAGGTTCCGTGATGAGTGGTCTTGCCATATTAGATACTATGAATTTGATCAATGCCCCCGTTTACACCTATGCTATGGGGCTAGTCGCTTCTATGGCCGCCGTTCTCTTCACCTGCGGAGAAAAGGGACATCGCTATATGCTCCCCAATGCCGAGGTGATGATCCATCAACCATTGGGCGGTTATTCAGGACAAGCAAGCGACATCGAGATCCACACCAAACACATCCTCAATCTCAAACGCCGTTTGTATGTCATCTTGGCAGAGGCAACGGGTAAAAGTGCCAAAATCATCGAAAAAGAGTCCGACCGTGACAACTATATGGAAGCGACTGCCGCCATCGAGTTTGGATTGGCAGATCAGATTTTGACCAAATTTAGTGCGAAGGATGCGTAATGAGTATCGAAAAAACGTGTTCCTTTTGCGGACGCCCACAAAGCGAAGTCAAAAAAATGTTCTCCTCAGAGACAACCCATATCTGTAACGAGTGTGTCACAACCTGCTCAGCAATATTGCAAAAAGAGGTCCGCTACGAACAGCGCTCTGAGATGCAGCAACAGCTCCCGACACCTGAAAAAATCGTTGAATTTTTGGACAAATACATCATCGGTCAAGTCGATGCCAAAAAAGTCCTCGCCGTTGCCCTCTACAATCACTACAAACGGATCGAAAATCCGGTCTACAATAATGTCGAACTCGAAAAAAGCAACATACTGCTCCTAGGGCCAACGGGAAGCGGTAAAACATTATTGGCCAAATCGCTCTCGAAAATTATGCAGGTCCCCTTTGCCGTCGCCGATGCAACAGCACTGACGGAAGCGGGATACGTCGGTGAAGACGTCGAGAGTATCCTCTCCCGATTGCTGGCAGCGGCGAACTACGACATCGATCTCGCACAGCGCGGCATCATCTACATCGATGAAATCGATAAAATCGCCCGTAAATCAGAATCCTCAACGATGGGTCGCGATGTATCGGGTGAAGGTGTCCAGCAAGGACTGCTCAAAATACTCGAGGGGGCAGAAGTTTATGTACCCGTAAAAGGGAGCCGTAAAAATTCGACGACGGAAACGGTTTTGTTTAACACAACCCACGTCCTCTTCGTCTGCGGTGGTGCCTTTGTAGGCCTCGTACCGGATACCCATACAAAAAAGTCCAATAAAGTAGGATTTGGCAAGATAAATACTCCGAGTGACGTTAAAGCCAAAAAAATCGATGCCAAAGCACTCGTACAGTTTGGGTTGATCCCAGAATTAATCGGCCGTATTCCCGTCATCGCACAACTGCGTGAGCTAAGCAAAGACCAAATGGTCCAAATCCTCCAAGAACCGGACAACGCCCTCATCAAACAGTATCAAGCGCTCTTTGATATGGACGGCATACAGCTGTATTTCGACGACAAAGCGCTGGATGCCGTTGCTCAAAAAGCCATCGATCACGGAGTAGGAGCACGCGGATTGCGCAGTATCATCGAAGAGGCGATGCTGCCGCTGCAGTTTAGCTGTCCCTCAAAGAAAAACCTCCAAAGCGTCACCATCACCGAAGCCGTCATCGAAGACCCGACCCAAGAACCTATTTATGTTTATAAAACAACAGATGAGCACGCAGAAGCGTGATTAAATGCACCCTATTGTTTATAGGGTAGCAGTTAGGTTATAATCTTTGCATGAAACAAAAAGAAGCCCTCGAAGTATTACAATCATACAAACACCAGCATGCCGACGAGTTTGGGATTGTACGTATCGGCATATTCGGTTCCGTGGCGCGGGATGAAGCGACAGAGCAAAGCGACGTCGATGTCGTCATTGAGACAGAACACCCTAATCTTTTCAAACTCTCCCGCATTCGTCTCGATCTCGAAGAACTGATGCACACCCATGTCGATCTGGTCAGCTACCGCGAGAGTATGAACACGTTTTTGAAAGAACGGATTCAAAAGGAAGCGGTCTATGCCTGAAAAGGCTCTGTTGGTCGAAACACTGACCCAGATTCAGGGCGCTGCCGAACGCATCCTAAAACGCTTCGAACCTATACAAGTTTCTGATGATTTTTTACAAGACGAAACCGGTCACGAAAAACTGGATGCCATCTGTATGCAGCTGATAGCCATCGGCGAAAGCCTGAAAAACGTCGACAAACTCACCGACAAAATATTATTATTAAACTATCCTGCGGTAGACTGGAAATCGGTCAAAGGAATGCGCGACATCATCAGCCATCACTATTTTGATCTCAATGCCGAAGCAGTGTTTGATGTGTGCAAAAATGATATTCAGACGCTGAAAGAAACTATTGAACAAATGCTTAAAGATACAAAACAAAACGTATAACTCTTTCTCGAACAAATCTTGCATCCTATCCTCATAATATCCGACACATGAGGACAAACAATGAAACGCGTTTACCTAGATAACAATGCTACCACGAAATTAGACCCTATCGTAAAAGTGAAAATGCAGCCCTTTTTCGAAGAGCTTTACGGCAATCCAAATTCACTCCACCAGTACGGTATCGAAGTACGTCCGTACCTGAATGAATCTATGGGGTATATGTACGATGCCCTCAATGTTCCTGATGCAGACGACATTCTGATCACATCCTGTGCAACCGAGAGCAACAACGCGGTCTTAAAAGGGATATTTTTTAAATATATTCTCAAAGACCCTACTAAAAATCACATTATCGCTTCTGCCGTAGAACATCCCTCTGTCCTCGAAACCCTACTTTTTCTAGAAGAGAACGGGGCAGAGGTAACCTTTGTCGATGTCGATCAATACGGATACGTGAGTGCCGAACGCATCGCGAGTGCTATCACCGATAAAACTATTCTCATCACTATGATGTGGGCCAATAACGAAACTGGAATGATTTTTCCGGTCGATGAAGTTTCAAAAATTGCAAAAGAGAAAGGGATCCTTTTTCACACGGATGCGGTTCAAGCGATCGGTAAAGTTGCTGTCGATCTGACAAAAACGTCCGTCGATTATCTCACCTTCTCCGCCCACAAATTCCACGGCCCAAAAGGGATCGGCGGACTGTACGTCAAAAAAGGATGTGAGCTACCGAACTTGCTTCATGGGGGCGAACAAATGGGCGGCAAACGTGCGGGCACACTCAATGTCGCCTACATTATCGGTATGGGATTGGCGATGAAACAATCGGTCGGACATTTGGACAAAATGAACAGTGATGTAAAAGCATTGCGTGACCGTCTTGAAGATGCTATTTCTTTAATCCCTGACACAATTGTTGTCGGTGACCGTGCACGCCGAACACCCAATACTATTCTCATCTCTTTACGGGGAATCGAAGGGGAATCGATGCTATGGGATCTTAACCGTGCCGGTATCGCCGCTTCAACGGGAAGTGCCTGTGCATCCGAATCACTCCAGGCCAATCCGGTCATGACAGCCATCGGAGAAGATCCAGAACTGGCCCATACGGCGATCCGTCTTAGCCTCAGCCGATTTACGACGGTTGATGAGATTGATTACACAATTAAGGTGTTTACTAAAGCGGCAGAGCGTCTACGCGAAATATCATCCACGTATGCATATACGAACGAAG
>JAUXSZ010000193.1 GCA_030679635.1 Sulfuricurvum sp.
ACGTTTGGGTAAAAAGAAAGTCATCGCCGAAACAGGGGCTGGACAACACGGTGTTGCAACGGCTACAATATGCGCACTCTTAGGTCTTGAATGCGAAATTTTCATGGGAGCCAAGGACGTAGCACGTCAAGAGCTCAATGTTTTTCGGATGAAACTGCTAGGGGCAAAAGTTCATGCGGTACAAAGCGGCTCCAAAACGCTTAAAGATGCGATGAACGATGCGATCCGCCACTGGGTCACCCATGCTCGTGACACCTTTTACATTATCGGTACGGTTGCCGGTCCTCATCCCTACCCTATGATGGTACGTGACTTTCAGGCCATCATTGGATGTGAGGCTCGAACACAGATTTTGGAAAAAGAGGGGCGTCTTCCCGATTATGTTATCGCGTGTATTGGCGGAGGTTCCAATGCCATAGGGTCATTCCAACATTTTCTTGAAGATAAAGAGGTCCAATGTATCGGTATCGAAGCCGGCGGATTGGGAATCGAAACCGATAAGCATGGATGTTCTTTGGAAAAAGGGCGTCCCGGTGTCTTGCACGGTCAAATGAGCTATCTTCTCCAAGATGAAGATGGGCAGGTTCTTGAAGCCCATTCGATATCAGCAGGCTTGGATTACCCCGGTATCGGACCTGAACATGCTTTTCACAAAGAGAATGGCACGGTACGTTACGACAACATCACCGACCAAGAAGCATTGGATGCTTTTGTTTGGCTGAGTCGCGCCGAGGGAATAATCCCTGCGTTCGAATCGGCCCATGCGGTTGCCTATCTCAAAAAAATGGACAATATTCAAGGCAAATGCATTATTGTTACCATCTCTGGCCGTGGAGACAAAGATATGATTCAGGCTAAAGAGCTATTGAATTTTGATAACCAAAGGTTAAATTAGTGGAACATCTTTTTTTAGAGTGGCTCAAAGAGTATGGTTATATTGTCCTCTTTGGTTGGAGTATTCTTGAGGGAGAGCTTGGCCTTATTATGGCAGGCATCATGTCTCATACAGGAGACATGACACTTTCCATAGCCCTTCTCGTTGGAGCTTTTGGCGGTTTTGTCGGGGATCAGATCTATTTTTACATTGGCCGTTTTAATAAAAATTATATTCATACGCAACTGCGTTCACACCGTCGTAAATTTGCAATCGCTAATTTGCTAATCAAAAAGTATGGGTGGCCAATCATTTTCGTCCAACGCTACATGTATGGAATGCGTACAGCCATCCCTATGGCGATAGGATTGACCAAATATTCAGGCAAAAAATTTGCCCTTATCAATTTCATAAGTGCCCTATTTTGGGCATCGATTACCATTATTCCGGCTTATTACTATGGTGCCCAAATTCTGGAAGCTCTAAAATGGGGAAAAACTCACTGGTATTTTGCAATTCCATTGGCCATTTTTGTAATTGGAGGGATCATGCTCACTTTTAAACGATTGGAAAATAATCTATTGGAGAAACGCCGTGCACGTCAAACTCGTTAATCAACCCCTTGAGCTGATCCCTGCGGATCTTACCGTTGAATTTATAACCCCACAAACACTTGAATCCCATCCTCTTAAAGGATTATTGCAACAAGCAGGATTCAAAGCAGAGCAAGAACAGTTATGTGCCTTGCACGAACACCGCTTATTGGTCTGTGGGATGAGCGAAACAAACGATGAATCTCTTCGTAGCGCCATGGGAACTGTCATCAAAACCGCAATGGACTATGGTTACCCCTCCCTAAAGCTTTCTCAATACGGCCTAACACATTTTAAAGCACTCATCGAAGGAGCTGTTCTAGGAAGTTACCGTTTTGAAACCTACAAGTCGGAGCCAAAACAAAGTTCCCTGAAAGAGGTTGTTTTTTCCACCGAAAACCATGATCATATTGCTTTAAACAGCGATGAATTGACCTCTATTTTAGAACAGACTCTGATCATCGCAAAATCAACGAATTTTGTCCGTAATTTGGTCAACCAAACCCCGTACGACATGACGCCACAGGCGATGGGTATCGTTGCCGATGAGCTGGGCCGAACCAATAATCTTGAGTGTACTATTCTCGATCATAATGCTCTGGAAGAACAGAAAATGAACGCCATGCTGAGTGTCGGCCGCGCATCTATCAACCCTCCTAGACTGATTCATTTGGCCTATAAACCCAAAAATCCGAAAAAGGTCATTACCCTTGTCGGCAAAGGATTAACCTATGACAGCGGAGGGTTAAGCCTCAAAGCAGCAGCCTCAATGGTCACGATGAAAATGGATAAAGCCGGAGGGTGTGCCGTAATGGGAATCATCAAAGCCGTCAGTGAACTGAAACTCGATATTGAAGTTCACGCCTTCGTCGGAGCGGTCGAGAACATGATAGGAGGCAATGCCTACAAGCCAGACGATGTACTCGTAGCCAAAAATGGTAAGACCATCGAAGTACGCAACACGGACGCTGAGGGACGCCTTGTCCTCGCTGATGTCCTTGGGTATGCGCAAGAAAACGTAAAGAGTGACTATATTTTCGATTACGCAACTCTAACGGGAGCGTGCATGGTCGCATTAGGGCCTTACACAACCGGTGTCATGGGGCACAATGAAGAGCTGAAACAATCATGGCTACGTGCCGCCGATGAGAGCGGTGAATATTGCGGAAATCTACCGTTTAACCGTCACCTGAAAAAATTGATCAAAAGTGACATTGCCGATGTCTCCAACGTCTCTTCAAAACCTTACGGCGGTGCCATCACCGCCGCCCTCTTCCTCGATAACTTCATCGATGAAGAGATGAAGCAGAAATGGGTTCACTTCGATATCGCAGGCTCTGCTTACACAGAGAGCGCATGGGATGTGCACAACTATGGCGCAACGGGTGCCGGTGTGCGTATGACACTCGAATGGTTATTAAAATTACAACAACAAGGGAATAATTAATGGGATTAAGCATCGGACTCGTAGGATTACCAAACGTCGGAAAATCAACCACTTTTAACGCACTTACCAAAGCACAAAATGCAGAAGCTGCCAACTATCCGTTTTGTACTATCGAACCGAACAAAGCGACCGTACCGGTCCCGGATATTCGACTCGATGCATTGGCTAAAATTGTCAATCCTGAGCGTATTCAGTACTCAACACTTGATTTCGTTGATATTGCAGGTCTCGTCAAAGGGGCAAGCAAAGGGGAGGGGTTAGGAAATAAATTTCTCTCCAACATCCGCGAAACAGAAGTGATCTTGCAAATCGTCCGTTGTTTTGAAGATGACAATATCGTTCACACAGAGGGACGCATTGACCCATTATTGGATGTTGAAATTATCGAAAATGAGCTTATTTTTGCGGATATCGAAGTGCTTACAAACCGCATCGAACGACTCAAAAAACAGGCTAAAAATGAAAAAGATGCCGCCGTAATGGTTATTTTTGCCGAAGAGTTAGCTGAATTCCTTGCCGAAGGAAATCTCGCACGAAACTTTCCGAAAGCGGACAGTGAAATGTTTGAAAAACTCAATGGCGAAGTACGTCTGCTAAGTGCCAAAGAGATCATGTACGGTGCCAACGTTGATGAAGACGGAATGAGTGAAGACAATGAATTCGTCACACGACTCAGGGCCCATGCCCAGAAACACGGATGCGAAGTCATCAAGCTATGTGCTAAAATCGAAGAGGAACTCGTAGGTCTTGAAGAAGATGAGCGAAACGAATTTTTACGCGATATGGGTGTGGAAGAATCGGGATTAGAGCAAATAGTGCGAAAAGGATTCGACAAACTTGGACTCATGAGCTATTTTACGGCCGGTGTTAAAGAAGTACGCGCATGGACAATCCGCAAAAACTGCACCGCTCCAAAAGCAGCAGCCGTCATTCACAACGATTTCGAAAAAGGGTTTATCCGTGCCGAAGTGATCGGATATGAGGATTTCGTTGCCTGCGGTGGTGAAAATAAAGCCAAAGATGCAGGCAAGATGCGGCTTGAAGGAAAAGAGTATATTGTTTGTGATGGTGATATAATGCATTTTAGATTTAACGTCTAACTCAGGAAAAAAGAATGGCTGTAACGCTTAAATATGTAGGTCCAAAAGTTTTATGCTCTGTATCAGGAATTTGTTTTGATATGAGTAAAGAAGATAAATTCATCTATTTAAGCATCTTAGCAGAGCTCATTCAGGCACTCGATCATGACTACAGAAATGACGAGCGTTACGTTATTGAAACAGGCAAGAAGCCCCTTAATGAAACGACCATTTTAGGATTGATAAGTAAATATAACCCAAATCTTGACGAACACGCACAGGGCTGGGTGACTAAAACCATTCAAGAAATTGACGATGACCTGCAACGGGCAAAAAAGAATACTCTTCTAAATACTGAAGAACGCGATGTACTCGTCAATAATATTGCAATATCACGTCCTTGCCGCATCCAACGCTCCATGAATAAAAGCGTGTACTATGCGGGCGTTACAGCATTGGCATTCATTATCCAACAAGGAAAAATTCAATACATCATCGCCCCGATGTATCCAAAGTTTCTCCATGTTCTCCACTCGCTACAAGGAGCTTTACGCTCATTACATCCTCAAATCGACAGTATCATCGACATCTATGAAGATCAAGGGCACTTACTCGTGCAGCTCAAAATTCAAGGAAGCCGTTAATCAAATTGCCGTAGCGATTGTTTGACCAAATCGGACATTATCGCCTGTTTGAATACTCCACTCGTACATCCCATTTTCACAAAGCATAACGATGGTTGACCCCATTTTGAAGCATCCAAAATCGTCCCCTTTAGTAAGATGAAGATTTTCATACGTATACACAGAAACAACCGATGTCATATTAGTTTGAATCTTAGGTTCAAAACTGATTTCCATTTTTCCAACATTAAGCGCACCGACCAAGACTAAAAAGAATCGTTTACCCTCACCGCTTAGACACTCCAAAACAACACGCTCATTTTCAATAAATAAATCGACTTTCTTTTTGAGCATGGGTACATTCACGGGATAGAGTTTTCCAGGTATATGAACCGCATTTAAAATCTGCATATCGAGAGGCGCATGATAGCGATGATAATCACGAGGAGAAAGGTAAAAATTAACAAAAGAACCGTCATTAATCGCCTCTTTGGAAGTTTCACTGATGGTGTCTCCCAAGAAAGCATTGACATCGTAGCTCATCCCTTTTATTTGCAACGCTTGCGCTTTTTGAATCGTTCCGCATTCCGTAATGAGCGCGTCGCATGGGCTGATCACATCATGCTGTTCCGTAGAAAAGGGACGCATCTTCACAAAATGACGGGTAAAAAGGGCATTCAAACTTCGGTAACTCTCCGGTGATTGAAATTCGCTCATATCCAAACCCATCATCCTAACATACGTTTGATTGATGATATTTTGAAATGCTTGACGGTGCTCTTTCGACGCAAAACGACCGAATATTTGCGATAATGCCGATGTAAAATGTTGCTTCATACTACTCTTGTTCCTCATCTGACTGAATTTCTCGCTTGGCTATCTCTTCGATTAATACCGTAGCATAACACCCTTTTGGAAGGGTGAAATGAAGCTCAAACCACGCTTCATTCTCTTTGTATTCCCCCTCAACTTCTTCAGGAAATACCCAGCCGTAACGACGCGCGCCATCGATTCCACTGTCAATAGTGTCAAATTTGGATTCGATTTCTTCCGCAAATCCTACGGCTCTTGTTGCACGCTTTCCACTCAATAGACCCGTGACAGAGATATCATGTTTATTGAAACGCTCAATCTCTTCTTCACTTTCGTAGTGAAAGAGCTTCCCGTAGGGATAATGCATCATCACGTCACCGTGGACCAGCTTAAACGGATGCGATTGCTTCTTCATCACTTCCAGTTCTCCTTTGTCCATTTCAAGAGCTAAATGAAGTTCCTCAACGCTAAAATCTTCCACTAATTTTGAAATTTCAATCCGACGGCTCAACCATGAATTGAAAAGAAAACTTTGGTATGAGTTTATGTAAAATTGGTGCAGTTTTCGGTTCTTCTCTTTGAGTGTCCCCTCTAAAATTTGTTTCCCTTTGAGATAGTTTTCACCGTCTCGACCAAAACGTTGAAATCCGAAATAATTGGGCATCCCTAATTTTTTGATCGTTTTAAGGGCTTGCGAAATTTTAACAGCGGCCACCGGTGTCACTTTTTTTAGTCGTATAAAGAAGCGATTCCCTTTGAGGTGTCCGATACGGATTTTATTGTTGTGATACTGCTTTTCGAGGATTTTAATCCCCTCATGCTCAAAATTTTCCAACATTTCTTCGTATTTTTTCGGAATCGAAATGTATTGTTTTGTTTGAGCATTTTTATCTTTCATGCCGGCATAACCGATATCACGCCCTTTTATCCCCAAATGGTTACTGAAGATATCCAGCATCTGCCACGTTGTGAGGTTCTTTTTGCGTACATGCAGTACCAGATGTTCTCCCTCGCCGCTAAAAGGGTACAAAGGGATTTCATCAACGACAAAATCACGTGCAGATTGGCGAAAATGAAACTCAATTGAGCTGTGTGGTAGATAATAATGTCGATTCATGGTTGACTCCCTAAAAATGGTGCGCTTTACAGCGATTGATAAATTTTCCCCGTCTAGCCGTTGCGACTATCGTTAAAGGGGTTCGTGTTTGTTTCGAAATACGCTTAAGCACTAAAGCTTTACGTGGACTGAACGCAATCAGCATCTCATACTCTTCACCACTGCAAGCAATCTGTTTTGGATAACGTTTTTTCCACGTTATCCCTAAACGATTAGCGTTGCAAAGCTTTCCCATATCACTGTAAAGTCCATCAGAAATATCCATCCCGCAGCGTAAGGCTGAACGTCCTTTTTGTATAAAAGCTTGTCGCAATACAGGACGTACAAACCGACTATGCGTATGAACTTTTCCACCTGCCATCAAATAGCGTAAATGGCGTAACGATTCTCCTATTTTTCCGGTATGTGCGATCATATCTCCCGCCTTAAGCCCCTTACGAAGCAGCGGTTTTTTACCGTTTGAAACAATCGTAATCGAAAGATCCAGCTTTAGGTTGGCGATAGTATCGCCCCCTATAATCTTTACACCGTATTGGGCCGCGCAATCCCGCATACCGCGGGCTAGCTCTTCCATCGCATGCAAGGACATGCTCTTAGGCATTGCTGCACCCACCAAGGCATACAACGGTTGTGCATTCATTGCAATCGCATCAGAAATATTAATAATCATCGCTTTATAGCCAATTTGGTAGGCAGAAAGCCATTTTTTTTTGAAATGGACATTTTCAAAAAAAACATCTTTACTGTATATCCATTCACCCATTACGGCGCCATCGTCACCGATATGAGAACTTCCATGGCTCATGGCATTGATAAAGTAGTTTTCAACGTTCACGATTTACCTATTACTTAGATCTTAAAAAGTTAATTATAAACAAATTGTGGTTACAGCTCGGTTAAGGGGATTTTGCCACTTTCCTTTAATCAAGAAAATTATGCTAAAATTGTCTCGAAATGAACGCTATTATTTTACATTGACAAATATCTAAAGGAATTACAATATTGCTCTCCATCAAACAAATTTTCTTCAATCTAAAAGGAGTCCTCCTCATTCTTGGTTTGGGTGCATTCTTGCTAATTTTACAGCTGATCAGCATTTCCCAATACTCCCAGCGATTGGAGGCATTAAAAAATCAGCATACGCTTATCGACAAAATAATTTCAACGGATTTAAAGGATATTGAGATGGCAACCATTATTATTAATGGTCATCTTTCTGAACTTGCTCTTTCCGTTAAACTTTCAGCCAGTGATGCATTATTTGACCCTTTCATCGCTTCCGAACGGGAGCAAAGTATTCTGTCCAACTCGCTGATCACGGCTTCATCCGCTTTTCAAGACACTTCTTTATTTTGGCTAGAATCCATACCACACGCACGCGAAAAAATGCATCACCAGATGATTTCGGCACGTAATGTGTACCTCGTAGCTATTGATCGTGTCATCGATTATCAGATTCAGCTCATAAACCAGTCGATTTCGATAGCAAAAACTACCGTAATGATCCTTTTTTTACTTGGACTTATCACCTTTCTCCTCTATCGTTTTCGCTTGAACCAAATTTATCGTGATATTAATAAAGCATGTTCTTTGGATACAAATGGAAGAAAACCTATCATGGAAACACAAGAAATTGATTTCATTGTGAAACGTCTCGCTCGCAAAACACCCACAAGCAATACCAGCCCATCATTATTCCATCCACTCAGTGGCTTAACGAATGAAAAAGGGATGGTGAGTATTTATAATACAAACCGTTCGAATAAAAATTCTAATTCCTTTTTTATTGCTCTCTTTGAAATTGATCAACACAGCACCTTGATAAACACGTTGTCCAAAGAAGAGATGGCAGCTCTGTATAAAAAAATGGGAGAAATTATTGCGATGTATGAGCAGCCATTAGATCTCATTGCTCATCTGGATGATCATCATTTTGTCTTCGTGATGGCACGCAATTCCAAAGATATTGCATTGAGTGACGCTGAAAAAATTGTTCACTCGATCTATGATTCAGCTTTTAGCACCGCGCAGGGGAGTATAAAAATCACTCTAAGTGGTGGTTTCCTCCTTATGCCTCCCAAAAAATCATTGGATGAATCCATCGCCAATGCACTCAAAATTTTAGCAAAAGCGAAAGATAGGGGCGGAAACTGTGTGGCACAACTGCGTTAAGGAGTAGAGAGTTTCCGCTGATTTCGCCCATTATTGACACATAAAAAAATTATTTTTGTTTTTTTACACCTTTATTTTGTTACTTTTATGGACAACTACCCCATCAATTTTATTCTTCTGGTAAGTCAGCCCATTTTTAATTTTTTGCAAGCATTGTGAATGCTATAATCGCGACTGACTTAATTATCACAAAAATGACTAAAAAGTTTATTTTTAGTGGTCAATTGCGCTTGGGTGTAATGTCCATATTTGGTATTAGAAAATATTTTCACATATAAGGAAGGCGAATGAGTATTCCCATTTATACTTACGATGCAATAATCGTTGGAGCTGGTTTGGCAGGATGTGCAGCAGCTCGAGAGTTACAAACAGCCGGTAAAAAAGTAGCCGTTATCACTAAGCTTCACCCTCTTCGTTCCCACTCCGGTGCTGCGCAGGGTGGGATTAATGCTGCCTTTAGCGACGAAGACAGTGTTGAGTTACACGAATTTGATACCGTGAAGGGCTCAGACTATCTTGCAGACCAAGATGTTGTCGAGTTTATGTGCCAAAGAGCACCCGAAACGATCCGCTGGGCAGAACGGATGGGTGCCGTGTTTAGTCGTAACGAAGACGGTACCATTGCCCAACGTCCTTTTGGCGGACAATCTTCACCGCGTGCGTGTTATGCAAAAGACCGTACAGGGTTGACCCTCCTGCAAACGATGTACGAACAGGCATTCCGTGTGGGCGTAGAGTTTTGGGATGAGTGGTATGTGGCTGATCTCCTTTATGCCGAGGGAAAAGTGTATGGTGTTGCTGCCTATAACATCCGAAACAGTGAATACGCCATTTTCAATGCTAAAACGGTCATGTTCGCAACGGGCGGCTACGCTCGTGCTTTCAAAATCAACTCCAACGCCCATGCCAATACGGGAGACGGCCTCTCCCTCGTCGCACGTCATGGACTTCCGTTGGAAGATATGGAATTCGTACAATTTCACCCATCAGGACTCTCCGGAAACGGTGTACTCATTTCTGAAGCGGCCCGCGGCGAAGGGGGAAAGCTCCTGAACTCACTGGGTGAGCGCTTTATGGAAAAATACGCACCCAATGCGATGGAACTTGCTTCTCGCGACGTTGTTGCACGTGCGATTATCCAGGAAATTCGTGAAGGTCGCGGTGTAGGCCCGCGCAAAGACGCTGTGTTCATT
>JAUXSZ010000201.1 GCA_030679635.1 Sulfuricurvum sp.
ATCCTCGACAAACGCCACCAACTTTTCATACAGCGCTTCTGCAGATGCCGCGATCTCTTTGGCATTGCGTTCTTGGTATTCGCTTCTCCATATATGCTCGATGGTACGGAGCGTCACGAGCAAGGTTGAAGGAGAGACGACCACGATATTTTGTTCATACGCCGTTTTGAAAAAGGTATTGTCTTTCTCCAGGGCAAGTAAAAAAGCCCCTTCAATCGGCATGAAGAGAAGCACAAAGTCGAGCGTTTTGACTCCATTGAGCTGTTCATACCGTTTTTGGCTAAGCCCTTTGATATGGCCGTGAATCGAAAGCAGATGCTGTTTGAGGGAGTGGGCACGTGACGCATCATCCTCTGCCCGGACAAAAGCTTCGTAGGCGACAAGCGACACTTTGGAGTCGATGATGATATCTTTATTTTGCGGCAAATGGACAATCACATCGGGGCGATAGATTTTCCCCTCTCCATCGCTCAGCGTGCTTTGGATCTCATACTCATGCCCCTCGCGCAGACCGGACTCTTCCAATATACGTTCGAGAACGATCTCTCCCCAGTTCCCCTGGGTTTTGTTCTCGCCCTTGAGCGCATTGGTCAAATTGATGGCATCTTCGCTCAACCGTTCATTCAGCGATTTAAGCCGAACAATCTCATCTTTGATACTCTGCCGCTCTTTGGCGTCATGCAAAAAACGGTCTTCGCTTTGTTTCGAAAACTGCGTAATCTGCTCTCTAAACGGTTTCAAAAGCAGATCGAGCCCTTTGGTATGAGCTTCGTCAAATGTTTTGGACTTTTGTTCAAAAATCTGCGTTGCCAAATGTTCAAACTGCGTTTTCATCTGCACTTTGGCTTCATCCAATAAACGGATTTTTTCCTCGAACGATCGGGTTGCCTCTTCGTTACGGGTATGCAAAACGGCGTAATCCAATTCAAGGCCATTGTGCTTCTCTTTGAGATTATCGTAGCTGACGCGAAGGTGTTGATATTCGGAGTGCTCTTTCGTATAGACATCCTGTAGCTGTCCCAACTGCATTTGCGAGGTTAGGTACTCTTGGCGCAAACGGATCCAGAGGTACAAACATCCTCCGGTTCCTAACACACTAATGGGGAGAAGTATTTCAGTTATCATGGCTATCAACTTTTTACTTCATTATATCGATTCACCCTTGAGAGTAGTCGAAAAATGGCATGATGTCCTATTTTTTATCGCTCAGGCTGCTTCCCAAATACCCAAGAGCCCCCACTGCGCCCGCAAGGCTTTGCTGCCAATCCGCAGGCATAAAGACAACTTTCGCATTCTCTGCTGAACTCAAACTTTTCACGCTGTCGATGTAACGCTGTGCGAGCAGATAGTGCGGTGCCTCTTCTCCCCCGACCAGCCCTTGGGCGACAACAATCATCGCTTTTCGATCGCCATCCGCCAGTTCGACTTTGGCCTGCGCTTCGAGTTTTGCCGCTTCCAACCGCCCCTGTGCTTCGAGAATCACAGACTCTTTAAGCCCTTCAGCCTTTGCAATGGCCGCGCGTCTTTGACCGTCCGCGATCAAAATGGCGGCTTCACGCTCACGATCGGCAGAAGCCTGCCGCTCCATCGCTTCTTGAAGATTCGCACTGGGACGAATGTCTTGCACTTCTAAATTCCCCAGAGTAAGCCCCCATCCGCTCATAGAATCACGAATTTTTTCTGCCACCTGCGCTTTAATCACATCACGCTGTGAGAGCGATTCGTTGAGCGTCATCCCCCCGATGACCGCACGCAGTGTTGTCGTCGTCATATTGGATACGGCACTTTCAAAATTACTGATGGAATAAGAGGCTTTGGAAGGATCCGTAACCCGATAAAAGACAACGGCGCTGATAATCACAACGGCGTTGTCTTTTGTGATGACCTCCTGCTCGCGCGTTTGCAAAATGAGTTCTTTGGTCACTATCTTGTAGGAGACAATATCTACTATCGGGATCAACAAATGCAGCCCCGGCAAAAGAGTCGTATGGTATTTACCCAAACGCTCTACAACCCACTCCTCCCCCTGAGGGACAATGCGAACCATCTGAGAGAGGGCATAGACGACCCCCCCGATCAGAACTAACGAAAAAATAATACTTGCATCCATAACCTTACTCCTTATATTTTCTCAACAATGACCGTGTTCCCACGCAGTTCAATAACCCGTACTTCTGTATGCGCATCGATCCCGCCAGCAACCGACATGGCCGGCCAACGGCGTGCACCTACGATGGGGGTATACAGTTCAACGGTACCTTCTTGATGCTCCGATATTGCGGTGGTACTCTTTCCCATAATCCCGACAAATTCATTGTGCGTTCCGATGGCATCTGCTTCATCGTCTCCTACGCGGCGCTTTATAAATGCGATGGCCCCAATGATCATAAAGGCAGAAGCAACCATCAACTGCCAAAAGAGCATCTCCGGAAAGAAAAAGGCGACGGCAGCGGCACATATAAAACCGATTCCCGCAAACAAGGCAAAAAAAGTCGGCAATATCATCTCCACCACAAAAGAAATAACCCCTAAAATAAGCCAAACATAATACGACATGCAATGTACCTCTTGTGAATTAAATTTGCTAGATTTAAGCGTACATCGTTTACCCTTATTTCATCCTTATTCACAAAAATCATCCAATTCTAAGGGCAATTATTTTATCATTTGCTATGAAAATATCACCCAATCATTCCTGCCCCTGTCACAGCGGCGAAAAGTACAAAAAATGTTGTCAGCCTTATCACAAAGGTATTCTCCCCTCCAATCCTCTTAAGCTCATGCGCTCACGCTATTGCGCCTATGTTCTTGGCCTATCCGATTACATTATCGGCACCACCCATTGCAATAATCCGGATTTTACCGATGACCTCGTTTTGTGGCGTACGAGTATTCACACATTTGCTCAGACAACGGAATTCACCGGATTAAAAATTATTGAGTTTCTCGACGGCGAAAGTGTCGCCTACGTCACGTTTGAAGCGCTACTAAACAACACACCGTTTACCGAAAAAAGCCGATTTTTGAACGTTGAGGGAAGATGGCTTTATGAGCGCGGCGAATTTCACTAGCAATCGAATCTCACAATCTTTAAGATACAATCAGCCCATGAAATATCTCTTGATTCTCCCTTTGTTACTGTTTCACCTGAATGGGGAGGAGATTAACGGTTACGCAACGGTAGGAATCCTTTCGCATCATTTCGATACCAATGAAGGGGAACCGTTCAACGAAAACCACAAAGCCTATGGTGCAGAAATCGATCTCGATCAGCGCTATGCATTAGCCTATCTTCACATGATCAACTCACGCGGCAAAGAAACCGATATCGGTACCATCGGCTATCGATATAATCTTTATGGCCCTTTTGGGATATACGGTGTTGTAGGATATCAACGGGGATACTGCTTTGACGGCCTTAAATCGGTTGAGTGCACCGAAGGAAAAGAGAATTCAGGTGTTGCCTTCATGCCGATGCTCTATTATCGGCATAACTATTTTACTCTCGATCTAATCGCTCAAGACGCTATGATCGCCCTCAAACTCAATCTCAAACTGTTTTAGCACGCCCCCTTTTTTTCTATTGCTTGACAACCTAAGAACGATAGTTTATAATGTCGGTAACAATCTAATGACCTGTCAATGACATCTCACCCAAATCTCACCAATTCAATCTACACACTTTAAGGCTTTCATCTAATGAGCGATACCGCAAAAACCCCTAGAAACAATTCTAAAAATCGTACCCACACCCCAGTAGAAGGGTTCACGATTGAAGCGCTTCGTACCAAATCTCTCGAAGAACTTCTTGTCATTGCCGCCTCACTGAGTGTCGAAGATCCAAATGAGCTTAAACGCCAAGATTTGATCTTCGAAATTCTCAAAACACAAGTGCAGCAAGGGGGATTCATCCTCTTTACGGGTATTTTGGAAATTATGCAAGACGGCTATGGCTTCTTGAGAGCGATTGACCAAGGGTTCAGCGATTCCATGCACGATGCCTATGTTTCAAGCACCCAGATTCGCCGTTTTGCCTTGCGTAATGGGGATATCGTTACCGGACAAGTACGCGCACCCAAAGACCAAGAGCGTTATTACGCCCTCCTCAAAGTCGAAGCCATCAACTACCTCCCGCCTGAGGAGAGCAAAAAACGTCCTCTGTTTGAAAACCTTACCCCCCTCTATGCGCTGGAACAAATCAAACTCGAATACCAACCAACCCGCCTTACGGGACGGATGATGGATCTTTTCTCACCTATAGGAAAAGGGCAGCGCGGACTTATTGTTGCCCCTCCCCGTTCGGGTAAAACAGAACTCATGAAAGAGATCGCACACGGGATTACGAACAATCATCCCGAAATTGAGCTCATGGTCCTGCTCGTTGATGAACGTCCCGAAGAGGTCACCGACATGGAACGCTCCGTCAAAGGGGAAGTCTACAGTTCGACGTTCGATGAACCTGCTAAAAATCACGTAAAAGTCGCCGAGATGGTGATCGAGCGGGCAAAACGCCGTGTAGAGCTGGGCAAAGATGTCGTCATCCTGCTCGATTCTATCACCCGCTTAGCACGTGCGTACAACACCGTCACCCCAAGCTCAGGAAAAGTCCTCTCAGGGGGAGTCGATGCGAACGCTCTGCACAAACCAAAACGGTTCTTCGGTGCGGCACGTAACATCGAAAACGGAGGAAGCCTCACGATCATCGCTACCGCCCTCGTCGAAACGGGAAGCAAAATGGACGAGGTTATTTTTGAAGAGTTCAAAGGGACCGGAAACTCCGAAGTTGTCCTCAGCCGTAAAATCTCTGAACGTCGTATCTATCCTGCCATCGATATTCTCAAATCGGGAACGCGAAAAGAGGAGCTTCTTTTGGGAACAGATGTTTTGCAAAAAGTGTTTATTTTACGTTCAATGCTGCATAAGCAAGAAGATGAAGTGGAAGCGTTACGCTTCCTCTACAGTACCATGAACAAAAGCAAGAGCAACAGCGAATTCCTCGACAGCATGAACGAGTCGACCAAATAAAATGCGTGTTGGAGTCTTTGACAGCGGCGTTGGGGGCTTAAGCGTCGTCAAATCGTTGCTTGAGCACAAGCTTTTTGAAGAGATCATCTATTTTGGTGATACCGCCCGTGTCCCGTATGGGGTCAAAGATCAAAACACCATCATCCGCTACTCCCTCGAAGCCCTTGAATTTTTTAAAAACTTTGAAATCGATCTCTTAATTACGGCGTGCAATACCGTCAGCGCCTATGCTCTGAGCGAAATGCGGCTTCACAGCGACTGCGATGTCATCGGCGTTGTCGAGCCGGGAGTTTTAGCCCTTAAAAACGCCATCCCCGATACCGATGCCGACATCCTGATTCTCGGCACAAAAGCGACGGTCAAATCGCAAGCCTATGAAAAAGGGCTACAAGAGCTCGGCTATCATAACCTTAGTGCCATTGCCACAACCCTGCTCGTCCCCATCGTTGAAGAAGGGTTGTATGAGGGAGAGATACTACAAAGCACGTTGCACCATTATTTTAAAGATTTACCAAAAATCCCCGATGCCATCATCCTCGGATGCACCCATTTCCCCCTTGTAGCCGATGCGATACATAACTATTTTGAGGGGCAAAGCACCTTAATCCACTCAGGTGAAGCGATTGTTGAATATCTAGAGAGCCATTATGATTTTACAAAACGCTTTGAGCACACGGAGCTTAAATTTTTTGCTTCCGAAAATCCAGAAGGGCTGCGTAAAACAGCCCGCGAATGGCTAGGAGAAAACATATGAGTCAAAAGTCCGAAGTCTTAGCCCTCAAATACCGACCAAAACGTTTTGAAGAGCTCATCGGCCAAGAGAGTATTTCCCAAACCCTTTCACTTGCCCTTGATACCAAGCGGCTCTCCCATGCGTATCTTTTTTCAGGATTACGCGGTTCAGGAAAAACCTCTACGGCGCGGATTCTTGCCAAATCTCTGATGTGCGATGAGGGTCCAACCTCCGCACCCTGTGACGTATGCTCCCATTGTATGATGGCCAACGAAGCGCGCCACATTGACATCATCGAAATGGATGCCGCATCAAGCCGTAAAATCGACGACATCCGTGATCTGATTGAGCACACGAAATACCGTCCTGCTGCAGGAAGATACAAAATATTCATCATCGATGAAGTGCACATGCTGACCAAAGAGGCGCATAACGCTCTGCTCAAAACACTCGAAGAGCCTCCCGATTATGTCAAATTTATCCTCGCAACCACCGATCCTCTCAAACTACCGGCAACTATTTTAAGCCGTACGCAGCATTTCCGCTTCAAGCGCATCAGCCACCCCAACATCGTTCATCACCTCAGTCATGTTCTCCACTTGGAAAATATCGAATTTCAAAGCGAAGCCCTCGATATTTTGGCGCGCAGCGGATCAGGAAGTCTTCGCGACACCCTCACCCTGCTCGATCAGGCGATCATCTACTCCAAAGGGTTCGTTGACGTCAAAACCGTTGCCGACATGCTGGGACTTTTGGACCCCGCCTACATCGATACCCTTTTTGAAGCCATTTTTGCCAAGGACCGTCCGGCATTGATCCAAAAACTCAAAGAGCTTGAGAGCTATGAGGCAGAGATGGTGGTTGATGAGCTGATCGCCTATCTCAAAGAGAAACTGTATGAAGGGGATCATCGCTTTAATCCACTGATTATCGAGCGGTTTTTTAGAATTTTGAGCGATGCCAAAACCCTCTTTGCCATCAATGCGGACGGCGGTTTTGTTATCAGTCTGATCCTCTTTAAAATGATCGAAGCCTTAAAGATCAAAGAGATCGACGAGATGATC
>JAUXSZ010000206.1 GCA_030679635.1 Sulfuricurvum sp.
ATTCGCTTGCCTCATTGAACCATGTTGAAGCAATATCGGATGAAGCGATCAAAGAACTGATCGGGCATCCGCTGGAAGTGATGTTTAGTCGCTTGGGATGCGCTGCGCATAAAGTGGATGAACATGTTCTGACGTATAAAGAGCATTATCGTACCATTTCGCGTCAAAAAACGTTCATGCTCCCCCTTGCGATAGAGGCGATACAAGAAGCATCAAAACATGCGCGATTAGGGGTTGTCACGACAAAAACGGCTCGCTACTCGAGAGAGTTGATGGAGCATTTCGGACTGATGCACCATTTTGAAGTTCTTATAGGGCACGAAGATGTTGAGAATCACAAACCGCATCCTGAACCGATTCATAAAGCGTTAGAGCAGATGAAATATGGATTGGAAGAGGTATGGATGATCGGGGATACGCGTCTGGATTTGGAAGCTTCTCAACGAGCAGGGATCGATGCGGTTGGGGTTCTGACTGGGTATGATAATTTAAAACAATTATCAACATTCAATTTTATTATAAAAGATAATGCTTTGGAAGCGGTCCGATATATCCTAAAAAGGGGATAAAGTAACACTTTACCCTTGGTTTTCAAGCTGTTAAAAACTGAAAAGCTACATTTAAGAGCAACTTTCATAGAATACCCCTATTGATAAATTTCAACTTAAAAACTTAAGGCAGAGGGAGAAGTCATGCTCGAAATTCGATGGCATAGTCGTGCTGGACAAGGTGCCGTAACAGGGGCAAAAGGTTTGGCAGACGTTGTATCTACCACTGGTAAGCATGTTCAAGCATTCGCATTTTACGGTTCTGCAAAACGTGGAGCGGCAATGACTGCATACAATCGTGTTGACGATAAAATTATTATGAATCATGAAAAATTCATGAGTCCCGATTATGTGCTCGTTATTGACCCTGCTCTCGTTTATATCGCCGATTTTACGGCGCATGAAAAAGAAAATACGGTTTATATCATCACAACACATCTAAGCACCGAAGAACTCATAGCTTCCCAGCCGAAGCTTGAGGGTAAAAAAGTGTTCACCGTTGATTGTATTAAAATTTCGCAAGAGACAATCGGAAAAGCGATCCCTAATACGCCAATGCTTGGCGCATTAATGAAGGTTTCGGGGATGTATGAGATGGATTTCTTTAAAGAAAACATGATTAGGGTTTTGAAAAAATTACCTCAAAAAATCATTGACGCCAACATGATCGCGATTCAACGCGCGTATGATGAAGTGAAATAAGGAGCATATAATGGAAAAAAAAGGATGGGATGGGTTTGAAATCGGTGCTATGCTTCGTTCATTTGACGGATCAGTGCAGGATATCGCGACGACTTTGCCTGAAGATCGCCCTTATTCACAATCAAACTCGTTTACGGCGAGTGTAGCAGACTGGCGTATTGAAAAGCCGCTCTTTAACAAAGATTACTGCATCGATTGCCAGTTTTGCTGGATTTATTGCCCTGATATGTCAATCATAGCACGCGATAAAAAGATGGTCGGTATTGATTTCGATCACTGCAAAGGGTGTGGGATTTGTGTTGAAGTATGTCCAACAAATCCTAAATCGTTGTTAATGTTTGCCGAGCAGCAAGACGAAGATATCGCACTTGCACAATGGCCTAAAAAAGAGAAAAAAGAAAAAGAAACAGAAGTAGAGGAAGACTAATGGCTGATACTATGGAACTACGAGACATTGAAGTCTGGGATGGGAATATGGCGGCGAGCCAAGCGCTTCGCCAAGTTCAAGTTGACGTTGTTGCAGCGTACCCAATTACCCCGTCGACACCGATCGTTGAAAATTATGCAAATTTTGAAGCCAATGGCTATGTAGACGGCGAATTTGTGATGGTGGAATCTGAGCACGCTGCAATGTCCGGTTGTATCGGTGCCTCTGCGGCAGGCGGGCGCGTAGCTACGGCTACATCATCGCAAGGGTTTGCCTTGATGGTTGAGACGTTGTACTCTGCATCCGGTATGCGTTTACCGATTATTCTAAACGTGGTTAACCGTGCTATCGGCGCACCTCTGAACGTTAATGGGGATCACTCAGATATGTATTTGGGACGCGATAGCGGATGGATCCAGTTTGACGCTTATTGCCCGCAAGACGCATATGACCTTAACTTTATTGCTTTTAAAGTTGCTGAAGATCATGATGTACGTCTCCCTGCAATGGTTCACCAAGACGGATTTATGACGTCACATACGGCTCAGGGTGTCCATACCATGACGGATGAAGAAGGTTTCAATTTCGTTGGTGAATTTAAACCGATGAACGACATGCTTGATCTCGATCATCCGGTTACTCACGGTGTTCAAACCGAAGAAGATTGGCATTTCGAGCACAAAGCCCGTCAGCATCATGCTCTTATGACTGTAGCGTTACCAAAAATTCAAGAAACATTTGATGCGTTTGAAAAATATACAGGACGTAAATACAATCTTGTCGAAGCCTACAAAGTAGAGGATGCGGATACGGTTGTTGTTTGTATGGGAACCTCTGTAGAAACGGCGATGGAAGTTGTTGATGAGTTGCGTGCAAAAGGTCAAAAGGTAGGGGTTGTCGGTATTCGTGTATTCCGTCCTTGGCCATTAGAGCAACTGGCAGAAGTCCTGAAAAATGTTAAGGCAATCGGTGCATTGGATCGTTCAAGTCCACACGGAACTGTCGGTATGCTTTACAATGAAATTGCCGGTACGATGTTTAATACGGGCACAAAAGCAGTTTTGACCAACTATATTTACGGTCTTGGCGGACGTGACTTAACGAAAGTACATTTGGTTGGCATTTTCAATGACTTAAAAGCAAATATGGATGCGGGTAAACCGACAACTCCATTGCAACAGTACATCGGTCTTCGCGGACCGAAACTTTCTTTTTTCTAAGGAGTGAACAATGTCAGAAATTAAAAAAATCAAAAATCTAAAAGAGTTTTCTACCTCTGCAGATCGATTCGAAGGGGCAAATCTTCTTTGTCCTGGATGCGCACACTCTATCATTGTTCGTGAAGTACTCAATGCTACCAATGATGACTTGATTCTTGCGGCATCCACAGGATGTTTGGAAGTGTGTACAGCGGTTTATCCGTACACTTCATGGGATGCATCATGGATTCACATCGGATTCGAAAACGGTTCAACAGCGGTTGCCGGTGCGGAAGCGATGTACAAAGCCCTCAAAAAGAAAGGGCGCCTAAAGCAGCCTGATCGTGTTCCTAAGTTCGTAGCATTCGGCGGAGACGGTGCGACATACGACATCGGTTTTCAATGGATTTCAGGATGTTTTGAACGCGGACATAACATGATGTATGTTTGTTTGGACAATGAAGTGTATGCAAATACCGGCGGTCAGCGTTCATCATCAACTCCTATCGGCTCATCTGCTACTACCAGTCCTGCTGGTAGCACAAGTTACGGTGAAAAGAAAAACAAAAAAGACATGATGGCGATTATGGCAGCACATGGTGCTCCGTACGTCGCACAGGTTTCTCCAAGTAAATGGAAAGACATGGTCGCTAAAATCCAAAAAGGGTTTGCGGCAGAGGGCCCTGTCTTCATCAATGCTATTTCTCCTTGTACGACTGAGTGGAAATTTGCACCGGAAGATACCATTGCGATTACCGATTTGGCAACCGATTCTTTGGTTTTCCCATTGTATGAAATCATCAATGGAAGCGAATTGAACATTACGTACCGTCCAAAAAATATCATCCCAGTACGTGATTACCTCGGTGCTCAAGGGCGTTTTAAACACCTTTTCACCAAGCAGTATGATTATTTGATCGGCGAATGGCAAGACCGCGTCGATGCAAAATGGGAACAGCTTCAACGTCGCGAAGAAGCTCGCGTATAATTTATTGCCAAAGGAATTTTCTTCCTTTGGTTCTTTCTGACGATTTTATCAACCACATTTCCCCTCCTTTTATCAAATCACTTTTATTCATAGTATCTGGAACTTTATTTGCTTTAATACGCTAAATAACTAACTGGATTAAACATGTATCGTATGACCTACAATAATAAAGGGGTAAGTGGCTGTTCCGCGCGCGGTATCGCAAAACGAGATACGGTGGATGAACTGATCAAACTTGCCGAAACACTCAAAGACTCCATTTGCAATGTCGAAATCAAGCCAATACTCTCGATTGACGAAAAAAATATGCCGATGAAAATAGAGCTGAATATGAAAAACGATCAATGAATCGCTATTTTCTAGCGATTGATGCCGGTACCGGAAGCATTAGAGCTGTCATTTTTGATACATTGGGAAATCAGATTGCGCTATCACAGGTTGAATGGGTTCACGTAGCAGAAAAAGGGGTTGCCGGATCGATGGGGTTTGACTACGATCGCGGTTGGGAGCTTGCTGTGAAGTGCATACAAGAATCGATTGCGAAAGCGCATGTTCATCCCAATGAGATTATAGCCGTATCGGCTTCGAGCATGCGTGAGGGGATTGTTGTTTATGACAAGAACAAAAACGAGCTTTGGGGTGTTGCTAATGTAGACAGCAGAGCTGGAGAAGAAGTTAGTAATCTCAAATATCACAACCCTGTAATGGAATTGGAATTTTATAAGAGCAGTGGACAAACATTTGCCCTATCCGCGGTTCCGAGGCTTTTGTGGCTCAAAAATAATCGACCCTCTCTGTATGATAAAGCGACCTATTTTACAATGATAAGCGACTGGATTCTTTTTAAACTCAGTGGCGAATTGGCATCTGAGCCTTCCAATGCGGGGACAGCTGGATCATTCAGTTTGGTTACGCGTGACTGGGAAAAAAGTCAATTTACTCAATGTGGTTTAAAAGATTTGTTTGTCCCGATATTGGAAAGCGGTGATGTTCTTGGGAAAGTATCCTCAAAAGCCTCAAATGAGACCGGTTTAAGCAGTAATACCCTTGTGGTGATGGGTGGCGGCGATGTCCAAATCGGTACAGCAGGTCTTGGTGCAAATGCGCTAGGGGATGCCGTCGTTTTAGGAGGAAGTTTTTGGCAGCAAGTGGTCAATGTCCCTTCGAATACGACCCTCTCGGATGCTATGTTGCTACGGGTAAATCCGCATGTCGTGCGAGGAGTGAGTCAGGCTGAGGGGATTACCTTCTTTACAGGTCTTGTAATGCGGTGGTTTCGAGATACTCTTGGAGGCGGGAGGAGCTATGGTGAGCTTGAATCTATGGCGTCTAAAATTCCTGTAGGATCGCATGGGATATTACCGATCTTTAGTGACAGTATGAATTACGGGGAATGGATACATGCATCGCCATCGTTTGTTGGACTTGGGATGGATGAGAACAAATACAACATCGGATCCATGTTTAGAGCATTGGAAGAAAATGCGTGCATTGTGAGTGCCATTAATCTTGAAAATATCAAGGCATTTAGCGGTGTTTCGCCTAAGTTTTTGATTTTTGCGAGCGGTGCATCACAGGGGGCTCTTTGGTCACAAATCTTGGCGGATGTGACAGGCTTGGAGGTAAAAGTCCCTGTGGTGAAAGAGGCAACAGCACTGGGTGTTGCGATGGCGGCAGGGATAGGTGCAGGTGTCTATAAAAGCTTTGGAGAAGCGGGTAAAAACATCGTAAAAATGGAGCGAATGTATCAGCCGGACTTAGCAAATTTTAGCGCCTATCAGGAGGTTAAAGAGAGATGGATCAAAGTCTACAGCAAGCAGATGGAACTGATTCGTGAGGGGATACTTGAGCCTATGTGGAAAGCGCCAGGAGTTTAAAGTCCGTACGCTTTTTCGTCAAGAATCTCTAAATCTTCGGTATATTTATCGTCCACAAATGGTTCGTAATGCGATTTGTAATAAGCATAGTGTTCGGTATGCTTATGCCCCTCAAGTGCATCATTGTTTTCCCACGATTCTACGGCAAAGAATTTTTTCGGATTGCTTTGGGATTGGAAGATGTAGTAAAAAAGACATCCCGGCTCTTTGAGCGAGGGGGCAACCATCTCTTCGAGTAATTTTTTAACCGTTTGTATGTGCTCTTCTTTGGCGATAAAAGTCACTTTTTTCGTAATTTTCATTTTTATTCCTTATTTTTTTAATTTGGCTTGTTCGAGCTCCCAATATTCCATCTCAAAAAGTTGGGAGAGGCTTAGCGATGTCCATCCCCCTAACTGTTCACCGCAGAGGATGGCGCTGATCGTATGCTCTACGATATCGGCAATAATAGCCGCTTCATTGGCATCTTTGCCGAGAGCTACCGCTCCTAAGCCTTTGATGATGGCATAACGGGGAGCTAGGTCAAGACAGATGTGTTCAGAGGATGCATTGGAGTTGAAATACTCTTGGTACTCTTTTACAAATAGTTCCAACCCTTGGCGGATATTATCCTCTATTACGGCAGGAAATGGTTTAATCCGTATGACGTGTTCAGGGGTGAGGGTCCCTTTTTTGAGGACCGTACCAAGATTCGGAAGGAGACTAAAAGCAATGGCCTGCGGAGAATTGAGGAGAACGGGGGTAATGGCACATCCCCGTAAGGCACAAACAGCTTCCGCCAGTGCTTGAACGCTTTGGATGTCGTTGATCGGGGTGGATACAGAGCTTGGCAGCGTTGTGTGAGAAGCGAGATACTCTTCCGCAGTCGTAACCACACGGATCATCTTTTCATAGGAGCGTTTTGCATCGTTGTCAAAGGTAAAAACACCGTGGTTAAGCAGTATCATCCCCTCAACGGTATCCCAGTTGATATACAGAGTCTGCAGATAAATATGACGGGCCAATTCGAATCCCGGCATAACGTAGTCGATGATAAGCATATTTTTGCCATATAGGTCGCTGATGATTCTTTTGCCGTTGGGAGTGTTGGTGAGGGTAACGACGGCATCGGCATGGGTGTGATCAACATACATGAACGGGATAACAGCATGTAAAATAGCTTCGATAGAGGGATTCGGGGCGCTTTGATCGCTCATGGCACTGCGCTGCTCTTTGACCATCTCGGAGTCGCTTAAATAGTCCCGCTTTGCCATACCGATCAATGCCTCTAAATCAACGGGGGAAAAGCCCCCTTTTTCAATTGTATCGAGATTCCATCCGCTCCCTTTGACGTAGAGGGTGTTGTCGATTTTTACGGAAGTATTTCCGCCGCCGTGAAGGACCAAATCTTTGTTTTGGCCCAGAAGCTTGGAGGTATAAACCCGCATCCCAAGGGGATCGTTGCCGTACTGTCGGGCGATGGTATCGTCAAAGAGGCTTGTCATATTTTGAGATCCTTGTATTAGTGGCCAAATTATAGCGATGCAATGGTGAAATGTGTTACTATTGCTTCAAATAAAGATAAATTTTTAAGGATTATCATGCCATTACTCGATAGCTTTACGGTAGATCACACGATTATGCCAGCACCCGCAGTACGCCGTGCGAAGGGGATGAAAACACCGAGCGGTGATGACATTACAGTTTTTGATTTGCGTTTTTGCCGCCCCAATGAAGCTATTTTATCTCAAGAGGGGATTCACACCTTGGAGCACCTCTTTGCAGGATTCATGCGCGATCATCTGAACACCGGTAAAACCGAAATCATTGACCTCTCTCCGATGGGATGCCGTACCGGTTTTTATATGAGCGTGATCGGAAGCCCGAGCGAAGAAGAGGTTGTCGATGCATGGGAAGCTTCCATGAAAGATGTGTTGGCGGTTGAGAGTCAAAACGATATCCCTGAATTGAATCTCTATCAGTGCGGCACGTATGCGATGCATTCTCTTGAGGATGCCAAAGCGATTGCGGCAGAAGTCTTGCGAAAAGACATCGATATCATGGACAATGAAGCGTTAAAACTTGATTTGTCAAAGGTTAATCACTAATGCTATTACTGTTGCCAATGAACGGCGACGATACGCAAGAGTCTGAACTCGTATCGATTCATGACGTCTCTTTTTGGACAACGGTTGAAATCGATGAAGGGCGTGTTATCGAGATTAATTTCTATAAGGATCGCTCAGAGATCGAGGGATTCCTAGACGCGGTTATCGTAGTAGGGAATTATGAGCCGGTGATGGATTTTATCGATGAGCAGATGATGGTGTTGGTTGCCCATTATCAACGCACGATTGATGATATTGTTGAAGCCTATCTTTTTAGAGAGCTGCACGATTTGGCATTATGATCACCCAGCTTCTCCATCCAACGCCCAATACAAAAATTATGGTTGCAACTTCTCATTTGGATGGGATGGTGGAAGAGTTGTCCTCTTTTTTATTCCCTTATGAGGGTCTTATAGATATTTCTCTTTTTCCCGGTGAGCATGAAGAGTTTAATAATCCTTCCATTCATAAAATACACCCTATCAAAGATTATAAATCTCCTGCATTTGGGATTCCTCGAGATTATGCCGCAGTAATTGTGCAGGATGTTCTCCATCTGCATGAATCTCCTCTCAAATTTTTACAGCTGATTTATCGTACTTTGCTCAATGCAACAGAGATTATTATTGTCCAAAAAAACGGATCAATGAGTATCAGTGAAATTGAAGAACTGTTAGAAAAATCTGAATTTCGCGCGACAAATACCATTATGGATTTGATTGAGGGTTACGAAG
>JAUXSZ010000140.1 GCA_030679635.1 Sulfuricurvum sp.
GATGAGCGTATCGGTGCTATGATCGCAGAAGCTATGGATAAAGTAGGCCGCGATGGTGTTATCACCGCTGAAGAAGCAAAAGGTATTAATGATGAGCTAGATGTTGTTGAGGGTATGCAATTTGACCGCGGTTATCTAAGCCCGTACTTCATCACCAACAGTGAGAAAATGACCGTTGAATTGGATCACCCATTTATCCTCTTATTTGATCAAAAAATCTCAAATCTTAAAGATTTGCTCCCGGTACTTGAGCAAGTTCAAAAAAGCTCACGTCCTCTTCTTATCATTGCAGAAGACGTTGACGGTGAAGCATTGGCAACGTTGGTTGTTAACAAGCTTCGCGGTGTATTGAATATCACTGCAGTAAAAGCACCAGGATTCGGTGATCGTCGTAAAGCAATGCTTCAAGACATCGCAGTATTAACTCGTGCTCAATTGATCAGTGAAGAGATCGGACGTACCTTAGAGAGCGCAACCGTTGCAGACCTCGGTCAAGCATCCCGTGTTGTTATCACTAAAGATAACACAACGATCGTTGACGGTGCCGGTGATAAAGAAGCGGTAACGTCACGTATCAAAGAGATCCGTACACAAATCGAAAGCACAACCAGCGAATACGACAAAGAAAAACTCCAAGAGCGTCTTGCAAAACTCGCAGGCGGCGTTGCCGTTATCAAAGTAGGCGCAGCAACTGAAACCGAAATGAAAGAGAAAAAAGATCGTGTTGACGATGCTCTTTCAGCAACCAAAGCGGCTGTCGAAGAGGGAATCGTTATCGGCGGAGGGGCGGCTCTTATCCGTGCAGCGGCAAAAGTAAAACATGACCTCTCCGGCGATCAAAAAATCGGATGGGAAATCATCCTACGTGCCATTACTGCTCCTGTCAAACAAATTGCTGAAAATGCAGGTTATGACGCAGGTGTAGTGGTAAACACTATCGTATCAGCAACCAACGAAAATATCGGATTTAATGCCGCTACCGGTGAATATGTCGATATGTACGAAGCAGGGATCATCGATCCTCTCAAAGTAGAACGCGTTGCACTTACAAATGCCACATCCGTTTCAAGTATGCTTCTAACAACGGAAGCAACCATCCATGAGATCAAAGAAGATAAGTCTGCAATGCCTGACATGGGCGGAATGGGCGGAATGCCCGGGATGATGTAACTTTCAGACATCATTCGCTTCTGTACCTCTAAAACTCCTTTTATACAGAGTTTTAGAGTGTATAACTTCATTTACTCTTTTCCTAAAATTTCAAATTCTCTAACTCATTGCGCGATTAGGTTATAATTACAAAAATAACGCAAGGTCTTATCTTCATGTCAAAATCTCCGACACTCTTAGAACAATTTCGCTCTTTCTGTTTTCAAAACAACGCCACCGACTTTGAAGAGGCGGTTAACTATTTCGC
>JAUXSZ010000141.1 GCA_030679635.1 Sulfuricurvum sp.
GCGTACCGTGTGAGAAATTGAGACGAAAGACATTGACGCCGGCTCGAATCATGGCGGATAAAATTTCTACGCTTTGGGAAGAGGGGCCCACCGTTGCTAATATTTTGGTCCGTTTCTGCATTTTTTACCCTCAATCTAATCATCTTAATTTTTATCATGGTAACATACTTTAATGACAATATTCATACCATTACCGATATCGCAGATGCCATCTCAATGATTATAATGCTTCAGGGAATTATCCCTCTTCAAAAACAAGAATGGCTGATTCCAACAAAAAGGAGAAATCATGCGATTTAGCATTGATGAATACGCGAAAACATTTAAAATGTCCAAAGAGATGATTCAGAATAAAATTCGGACCAAAAGGCTCAATTACATTATTGAGGGAGGGTTAACGTACATCATTGTTCCGCGAAGTTCCCTAAATGAAGAGAAACAACGTGAGATACTTGAATCACCCAAACCGGTTCCAGCAGCAGTCCCTACAACCGCGTCCACAAAAACAAGTGTAGGAATGGTTATTTCCCTCTATCAAAAAGAAAATCATCATCTTAAGCTCAAGATCAAGGAACTCGAAACAAAAATCGATCGCCTTGTGCATGATAAAGAACAAATGTTAATTGCTGAACGCACCCGTATTGAAGAAATATACACGGCAAAAGATGAACAACTCAAGAGTATTTTGGAAGTACTCAGTACTAAACTAATGCTCTCTCATCAAAATACCGTGCATGACGTTGATGTAGCTCAGCCAAGCGCCATATCCATGGAGCCGAAGGGTATCATTGAATTAAAGCGCTATTTGAAATTCATCGGAGTAGGAAGCGAAGATCGCAAACAAGTACGTCGCCGTTTTGCAGAACGGTTTGGGAGCGATGTCCGTATAATTCAAAAAGAGGGAGAATTTTACGTCGATTTATCCAAATACGACTACACCGACCTTCTCTAATAATATAGAAGCGGTTAGCCTTCATTCCTGCTGGCTATGTTACACTTATAATGCGAATTGTAACATGATTGCGCGATTAGGTTATAATTACAAAAATAACGCAAGGTCTTATCTTCATGTCAAAATCTCCGACACTCTTAGAACAATTTCGCTCTTTCTGTTTTCAAAACAACGCCACCGACTTTGAAGAGGCGGTTAACTATTTCGC
>JAUXSZ010000212.1 GCA_030679635.1 Sulfuricurvum sp.
TCTACTTCTACCTCTTCATCATCCTCCATGGTCCCTTTGATCGGAGCCACTTCAAGCGGTGATGGAAGATAATCGATGACCGCGTCCAAAAGAGTCTGAACCCCTTTGTTTTTAAACGCAGTACCGCATGTCATAGGAATAATTTCCATTTTAAGACATCCGGCTTTGATCCCGCGCATGATTTCTTCGTTGCTAAGCTCGCCCTCTTCGAAGAATTTCTCCATCAAAGTGTCATCGCCCTCAGCAGCCGCTTCCATCATTTGTGCGCGGTATTTATTAGAAATTTCTACCATATCCGCAGGAATTTCTTCTTCATGATAGCTAGAACCCATTGCAGCATCTTCATCCCAAAGGATTGCTTTCATTTTAACAAGGTCAACAATACCTTTGAAACCGTCTTCAGCACCGATTGGTAGTTGAATAGCAATTGGGTTTGCTTTAAGACGTGCACGAATTTGTTCTTCAACGTTATAAAAATCAGCACCTGTACGGTCCATTTTGTTAACGAAAACCATACGTGGAACACCATAACGGTTTGCTTGACGCCATACCGTTTCAGATTGTGGCTGAACACCGCCTACTGCACAAAATACAGCAACTGCACCATCAAGTACACGCATAGAACGCTCAACTTCAATCGTGAAGTCAACGTGGCCCGGAGTGTCAATAATGTTGATTTGGGTATCACGCCATTCACAGGTTGTCGCAGCAGAGGTGATGGTAATACCGCGCTCTTGCTCTTGCTCCATCCAGTCCATAGTGGCTGCACCTTCGTGAACCTCACCGATTTTGTGTGAAACACCCGTGTAGAACAAAATACGTTCTGTCGTTGTTGTTTTACCCGCGTCAATGTGCGCAGCGATACCGATATTTCTAACGTCTTCTAGTTTGTGGGATCTTGCCATGATAATAGCCTTAAAAAGTAGTTTTTAATAGGGAGAATAATAACCCGCTTGGGTTATTAAAGGGTTACAAAATTCTGCCTCATTATGAGGCAAGCTTTAGTAGCCCAAGCGGCTAGCGTAGCAATAGGGGCTTTTGCTCCTATTGCGTTCAAACCGAAATAGACTATTACCAGCGATAGTGAGCAAATGCTTTATTCGCTTCTGCCATACGGTATGTATCTTCTTTTTTCTTGAATGATGAGCCTTTATCATTAGCGGCTTCCAACAATTCATTTGCTAAACGCTCAGCCATAGTGCGCTCATTACGTTTGCGTGCAGCATCCGTTAACCAACGGATTGCAAGTGAAAGCTGACGAACAGGGCGTACTTCTACTGGAACTTGGTAGGTCGCTCCACCCACACGGCGGCTTTTCACTTCGATAACCGGCTTGATGTTTTCGATGGCTGCATCAAAAACTTCGATACCTGTTTTTTCACCACGTGATGCAATGATATCCAATGCACTGTACATGATTTTTTCAGCAGTACTTTTCTTTCCATCCCACATAATTTTGTTGATGAATTTTGTCAATATTTTACTGCCGTGAACCGGGTCAGGCATAATTTCGCGTACGGGCGCTTTTCTTCTTCTCATAATGTTTCCTTCAATTTTTTAAATTTACTCAAAAAACGGTCATCAGTAACCGAATCTTGTCTGGCTAAATGATTATTTCTTAACCTTAGCTTTTTTTGTTCCGTATTTAGAACGAGATACTTTACGGTCTTTAACACCCGCAGCATCAAGAGCACCACGAACGATATGGTATTTTACCCCTGGTAAGTCTTTAACACGACCGCCGCGAACGAGAACAATCGAGTGCTCTTGCAAGTTGTGACCCTCACCACCGATATAACTAATAACTTCAAACCCTGAAGTCAAACGAACTTTGGCAACTTTACGAAGCGCCGAGTTTGGTTTTTTAGGGGTTGTAGTATATACACGAGTACATACACCACGACGTTGTGGGCATGACACCAAAGCAGGTGATTTTGATTTTTTCACAACTGCTTGTCGCTCTTTACGAATAAGTTGGTTGATTGTTGGCACACAATCTCCTTTGTTGAAATGTTCCAGTAGAATTTTAATCCACCCATAGGGGACTAATAAACGCGCAATATTACCTGTTTTTTGATTAAATATAGCTTATTTTAAGGAAGGTTTAAAGGGTGAGCGTCATTCCCGACTGGATCGGGAATCCAATATTAAATTTTTTAACGAGCAGTTGCCATTTTAATAACAATTATTTTACGGTGTTTAATAAAGCGGGCTGTCCAAATTCAATCAATTTCGCATTAGATTTTTTGAAATACATTTTCCAAAATTCTTGCAATGAATTCATTGTTTTAGGGTCACGATAAGAGTCAGATGCTACATTGCTTGTTGTTGGGACAAGTCCTTCTCCTAACACATATACATTAGCTCCACCGAAATCAGCAACCATTTTATTTGCTTCAACGATCTTCAGTTCTGCCACAGGATCAATTTTCTTAACCCCATTTTTGTGGTAAAAACTCGTTATTGAAGAATTTTCCAACATATCCGAAACAATAAAGACCGTTTTTTTAGTAAATTTAAAAAATTGAAGGAAACATTATGAGAAGAAGAAAAGCGCCCGTACGCGAAATTATGCCTGACCCGGTTCACGGCAGTAAAATATTGACAAAATTCATCAACAAAATTATGTGG
>JAUXSZ010000213.1 GCA_030679635.1 Sulfuricurvum sp.
GAGAGTCAATAACGTGGATGTATGGCAAAACCCTAGGATAAAATGTGTTAGAATTCTAGTCAAGACTCTACTACCGAAGGTTAATCATGCTTTTTAATCCAACTCCATTGGAACGCCTTACAACGCTTACGACAGAACTGGTTACAAAATACACTGTCGCTACGGAAGAACTAAAAAAATCGCAAGAGGAGATTATTTCCAGCCGTGCCTATGCAAAAGCGCAAGAAGAGGAGATTGAACGTCTAACTGCGGAACTGGCAGAGAAAGATCATGAGATCGAAGCGATTGTTGCAAAAGTCGAAAGCCTGTTAGGGTAAATTGTGAACGTCAAAGTCTCTTTAACGATCAATGCCAAGAGTTACGATATTGATGTTGAAGAAGATTTTGCCAATTTTTTGACACATCAGATGAGCCAGGATTTTCAGATCGATGGCAATAATGATCTGCGAGCGCTTCTGGGTGCGTATGTCCGTAAAAACTTTGCATTGTACAGCCAAGAAAAACAAATTGCTGCTTTGAGCGATCAGATTCAAACGATTTAATCCTCTTCACATTTCCTCCACAATCTTTTTTTATACTGCTCCTATCCAATGAGAATTTCATTAAGAGATTCTCACAAAGAAGGAGTTTCCGATGAAAAAGTTAATCACCTTATTAACCGCCTTGGCGCTTACGGCATCGTTGGCGCAGGCAGATGCTAAAGCGGGTCAAAAAGTTTATCTCAAATCGTTCAAAGCGAAATTTGGGATGAACGGAACCAAGTTTGCCGCAGAACATACGGTGGCTGAGTGGGAAGAGCTTTTTGCCGATAACGCAAAAGGGTTTATCAAAGAGTACAGCGAACGCTTTCCCACCGCCTCTGCGGTTTTGAGTAATCAGGAGTTGGCGCAAAAGCTTCAAGATGTCGGCGATTTCGCCAAAGAGTACGGAAGCGATTCGGGAAATGTTCCGAGTTGCGGATAAAAAAACAAAACACTAAAAAGGATTTACCATGAAAACATTATGGGCACTATTAGGACTTACGGTTATGTTGAGCGCTACGGAGGGCAGTGCTTTGTATCAAAAATGTGCGGCGTGTCACGGACTCAAAGGGGAAAAATCGGCTTTGGGAAAATCAGTGGTCATTGCCGGCTGGAAAGCGGATCAGACACTGGATGCGCTCAAAGGGTATAAAGCGGGGACACGTAACACCAAAGGGATGGGTGCAATCATGAAAGGGCAAACAGCTGCGTTGAGTGAGGGTGATATGAAAGCTTTGGCCGATTATATTGCAACCTTGAAATAATTGGGTACAATTTATCAGATTTTTACAAACCTCAAAGGAAACACATGAAAACATTACTTCTCTTGTTGGGTCTTACGGTCATGTTGAGTGCGGCGGATGGAAAAACGTTGTATAAAAAATGCGCCACCTGTCATGGGCAAAAAGCCGAAAAACCGGCTTTGGGTAAATCGGCGGTGATTGCCGGCTGGAAAGCAAATCAAACGCTCCAAGCGCTTAAAGCCTATAAAGCCGGAAAGCGTAATACGAAAGGGATGGGTCCTTTGATGAAAAGTCAGACAGCTGCTCTAAGCGATAAAGACATGAAAGCCCTTGCGCAATACATCGCTACGCTGAAAAAATAATGGCTTCGGCTTTTCCCGTTGATTCGGGAATCAAGCCTTCCATCCCACACAAATTTTTGTCCCTTTTTTCTCTTCCGATTCGATGGTAATCTTCAAGTTATATTCTTTGGCGATCATGGCGACGATGTGCAATCCGATTCCGAAGCCTCCGACACTTTTATCGGCACGCGTGTAGCGTTCAAACACCTGTTTGATCATCGAAGAGGGGATCCCGATACCGTTGTCCTGAATGCATAATATCCCCTCCTCCAATCGGACGGTGATCGTTCCGTCCATTCGGTTGTATTTGATGGCATTGGAGAGGAGATTGTCGATTATACGGATCATTTTGGTCCGGTCACAGGTGAAAATAACCTGTGGGGCGATGCAGAGCTCCAAATCGATTTTCTTTTGCTCAATGCGGTGGCGAAAGTATTCCAGCCGTTCCTGGAGCAATTCGCTGACGTTCAGCGGTTTATTGATGACGGCCAAGTCATGGTTGAGGATGAGGTAGGTAAGATCATCGTACAGGGTTGAGATGGTGCGTGACGCGATTTCGATCCGCTTCAATTTTGTCTGCATAGCAGGGGGAACAACAGACCCATTCAGCGCTTCGAGATTGGTCAAAATAGCGCTGATAGGGGTGTTAAGCTCATGCGTCGTGTCTTTGATAAAATCGTCCAGCAGAGTAATCGCTTCATTCATGGGGCGCAGCAGCAATCGGGCCAGGATAAATCCGACCAGCAGTAAAAAGGCAAAAAGCAAAGAGCCTAGAATAAAAGCTTTTTCGATCGCCTGCGTTTGCCATAGTCGATCATCGGGGGTTTCGAATACGAGATAAAACTCCCCCAATCCATACGGAGCCAAAGGGACAATGAGATGCACATAACCATCCTGCAGGGCAATGTTCTCTTTGAAATCAAGCGAATCATTTTTTAGATTTCCGACGAGGATTTTTTGGTCGTATCCATAAAGAGCGGTTGCGTAGGCGAGGTCTTTGGGAAAGGTGGCCAGATCACGGTCCCTCTCCAGCCATTTTTTCAAGAGGGGAACATACGATTCGCTTTCCAGTTGCATCGCAAGGCGGTGGGACGAGATCATCTGCGTTTTGGCATATTGGTAATACAGTGTTCCCAGCAAAGCGAGAATTACGATGACCAGTACCCCATACAGAGCCAAAAATCGTTTGAGAGTTCGGTATTTAGCGGAATTGATACCCGAAGCGTTTGTGGCTGACAATGCGATCCTTTCCGAGCAGTTTTCGAAGGGTTTTGATGTAGGTGCGCAAACTTCCGTCGCTGGGGATTTCATCGTATCCCCATAAATGGTCCATGATCGTTTCATGGGTGAGCAACTCCCCCTGATGCTGAATGAAGAGTTTGAGCAGTTTATGCTCTTTAAGCTGAAGCGGTTGTTCTGCTCCCTTTATGTGCAACGATTGATTTTCCGTGTCGTAGGTGATCCCTTCTCCTAGGTTAAGAATATCGGTAGGAG
>JAUXSZ010000143.1 GCA_030679635.1 Sulfuricurvum sp.
CCGAAATACTTCCATCAGGATGGAGATAAAATTCGATGGTATTTGTTTCATCAACACGGAGATTGTCGGGAATTTTAGAACGGCCATAGCGGTCCAAAACGCCTTGGGTAATCCGGCGCATTGCCTCTTGATTGTTGAGGATGTATTTTTGTTCCCCCTCAGAGAGTTCCCCAAATTTATCACCATAAAGTTTTTGGATATTATCGCTCACTTTGGTCATCGAATCCGAAGAGGATCTGGCATTTGGATCGGCTTTTGAGAGGAACTCATACGCGCCTTGCTCTTTTTTGGGTTGCGGTTTGCGCTCTATGGAGGCTACTTGCTGAGCAATATGTCGTTCGAACGCTCTTTTTGGCTCAGGGGGAGTGATAGATGACGCAGGTACGGGGACGACAGGCTGGGAAGTCTGTGGTTTGGCTAATGGCTTCGTATCGGACAGCTGTTTACTCTTGATGAGCGGTGTCGGCGTTTTGAGCTGCTCCCCCTTTGGCATAGGGGGCGCTTTGGTGATTTTCGGAAGGGTGTTTTTAACGAGTGCTTCTTTGGGCGTTTTCGGCTTCTCTCGCAGGGACAGCTTGAAACGGGATTCAGTGGTTTTCTCTTTTGGTTGCGGAAGTATCTTCGGAGATAACATCGTAAACAATAGCAAGATTAAGAAAACAATAAAATGGACGAGTATGGCAATAATAAACGCGAAAAGAGAAAAAGATTTGGTTTTTTGCATATTATGTTAAACAATCCATCTGGTAATAATGGCACTATTATAGCCTATCCCGATTAATCGTCAGAGCTATTTCACTAAAATAAAAACCCGAATCCGTATCAAGGTTGTTTGCTCAGGCTTCGGGTACTGCGTATGGGCGAGTTCTATGGTCTCGAGCGTCAACTCATCCAAGAGGGAATTGGTGCGTTCATTTTGTAACGTCAGATCGGAAATACTTCCGTCGGGATGGAGATAAAACTCAACATAGTTATTGTCCCTGTTTTCGAGGTTCTCTTGAGATTTCGTTTGGAGAAGCCGATTGCCGACGATGTCATTGATTCTCCGTATTTTTTGCAAATTGTTGATGATGTAATGCTGCTCACTGCTTGAGAGAGCGAAAAATTCATCGCCGTAATGACGTTGGACGGATGGTGATAGATCGGGAAATTGTTCCTTGGTTATTCGTGTTAATGTGTTTGTATTGCTGTTGGGTTTCTCCTGCGGTTTGTCTGTTGTTTGCACCAAAACTGTCACTAAAGGATTCGAAGATACAGGATCTTTGGGTGTTCTATTTTGCATCTTACTCTCGTTGCTTTTTAGGGCGGTTGAGGGTTTTATTGGTAACGGATTTTTCAAAGAAAGAGCAATGATCTGCTCGTGTTTAGGGGATATTAATGGTATCGGATCGGGAGTAATAGTCAAAAAGAGCAGGATAATAATAGAAGCATGAATCAGCAGTGCGAGTAAAAAAGCCAGAACTATACGGGTAGGTGCATGCATGGAGTATTATATCGCGTTAATAGGTTAGTGGTTATAATTGTAGTTATTAAAAACAGGTTGATATAGGAAGAGTATTTATGAACATTGAGCATTCGAAACAAGCATTTTTAAAAGCCCAAGCGCTAATACCCGGCGGTGTAAATTCTCCTGTCCGAGCCTTTAAAAGCGTTGGCGGAATTCCTCGGTTTATCGCAAGCGGTGAGGGTGCCTATTTGATCGATATTGATAACAATCGATATGTGGACTATGTACAAAGCTGGGGGCCGTTGATCTTCGGTCATCGTGATGAGAGTATTGAAAACGCCGTCATCGAAGCGGTCAAACATGGATTGAGTTTTGGGGCCCCTACCGAGGCTGAGAGCGATTTGGCTGAGCTGATTATCTCCATCTACGATTCGATTGAAAAAGTCCGCTTTGTGAGCAGCGGAACGGAAGCTGTGATGAGTGCTATCCGTCTTGCTCGCGGATTTACGAATCGGGATGACATTGTGAAATTTACAGGTTGTTATCATGGGCACAGCGATGCGTTATTGGTACAAGCAGGTTCTGGTGCCGCAACGTTTGGAACACCGAGCTCGCCCGGGGTGCCGGCCGATTTTACGAAACATACGCTTTTAGCAGCGTATAACAATATAGAGAGTGTTCGGAAATGTTTTCAAGACAGTCCGGGAATTGCGTGTGTTATTATCGAGCCTATTGCCGGAAATATGGGGCTCGTACCCGCTGATAAAGATTTCTTGGCACAATTGCGCAGTGTGTGTAATGAGCATGGAGCGTTATTGATTTTTGATGAAGTCATGAGCGGTTTTCGTGCGTGTTTGCACGGTGCTGAGAGTATTACGGGGACAAAGCCAGACTTGGTAACGCTTGGTAAGGTTATCGGCGGAGGTATGCCCGTAGGCGCATTCGGTGGGCGTCGTGACATTATGGCGTGTCTCTCGCCTGAGGGGGGCGTTTATCAAGCAGGAACGCTCAGCGGTAATCCGGTAGCCATGGCGGCTGGTCTCGCTTCGATTCGTAAGCTAAAAGCCAATGGAAGGGTTTTTAGTATATTGGAAGATAGAGCAAAACGGTTGATGGAAGGGTTCAAAGATGCGGCGCGTAAACATAATATACCGCTGCAAACGGATGTGCGCGGGTCCATGTTCGGATTTTTCTTTAATGAAAATCCCGTTAGCAATTTTGCCGATGCATTGAAAAGTGATACGCAGCGTTTTGCCCTTTTTCATGCGGCAATGCTGGAGGCAGGATTCTATTTTGCCTGTTCGCAGTTTGAAACAGGCTTTATCTCTACAGCAATAACGGATATGATGATCGAAGAGACGATCATCGCAGCTGAATCCATATTTGGAGCACTTTAATGGAAAATACAGAAGAGAAAGAACCTAGACTTAAACCGATCATCGAGGGGGCAGAGAGCCTCTCCCTTGGCATTTCAATCGTAGTGGCCATCTTGATCGGTGTTGCCATCGGTCTAGGGCTAAAAAAGTTGACAGGGATCGGATGGCTGTTGTGGGTCGGTGTTGGTATCGGTATCGCCGCGGCAATTGCCAATGTGTACAAAGCCTATAGCAAGCAGTATAAAGAGTTTGAAGAATTAGCCAAAGACCCCCGGTATAATATGGGGCAAACCATTGGTAAAGATGATGATGACGAGGATTAAAAAAACCGCTCTCTTTATCGTTCTGCTGCATTTTCCGATTGTGTTGCTGATGGTGATTTCGCAGGAGGTATTTGTCAGTTTTGAAATTGCCATGCTCTCCACAGCCATGATTACCATGGGATCACTCTACGCCTATCGTAACATGATTCGCATCCGCGTTGAGGACGTTGATCTCGAGGCGCATAAAGACAGCATTGACATGATGGACGATCCTTATGCTTTGTACGAAGAAGAGCGTAACGATGAAATAGCAGATGTCAAAGAGATGATTAAGGCTGAAAAAGGGCGTCAAAGCCAAGCAATTATCAAAAACACCGTTAAAAATTCGTCCGCTTGGGTTTCCGCGTATCGTCTTATCCCTTATGCTTTTTTTGTTTTAGGCTTTATTGCTTTACAGAACAATCAGATGCTGCACTTGCTGGCCTATCTGATCGGATTGGGTTACGGTATTGTTATCGGGTATTTACTGTCGAGAGAGTGGTTTATTTAGCGATCATCGGAATATTGATCGTTACTTTGGACTCTCTGACTTCACAGTACAGGTTATTCTCTTCGGCAAGGCGGGTTAGCTCTGATGTATGTTTGCGGCTCATATTGTGCGCTGAGAGTTCGATAGCAAAAAGGGAGTATTTATCCCCTTCATACTTAATGTGCTCACCGACTCTGAAAAAGAGGCGCGTAAGGACGCTGTCATTGTCGTTAAACGCTTGATAGGTTTTGTTCAGTAATTTGATAAAGAGTTCGGGTTGAAGACGTATTTCGGGAATAGAGGGATCGAGCTCTTTGAGGTACTTGGTCGTGGAGCCGATGGAATTTGAGCTGATACATAAGTCAATGAGGGCATAAATGTTGACCAGATTTCCTTCCGGTTTTTGTTTGGTAAACTGGAAGGAGGGGAGCTGGTAGAGACGGATGCCGATTTGCTCCTCATCCTCATATCCGATAGTAATGCCAAAAAATTTAAAACGTCCGAATTCAAGATCCATAAAGGTCGTTTTAAATCCAAAGGTGGAATTGGCATTGGTTGTGGCAATTTTATAGATCAGTGAGGCTTCAACGGCTCCGAGTAAATATTGAGCTTCCGTATTGAGAGAAAGGATCTTGCCGTTGGCGCTAAAGAGGATAAATGGATTGAAATCATACTCAATCCATTGTTGATCAAATGTCATTAGTCTTCGATGTAATTTTTCAGTTTACGACCCACTTTTGGGTGTTTAAGCTTTTTGATGGCACTGCTTTCGATCTGACGAACGCGCTCTCGAGTAACGTTGAGTTCTTTTCCGATCTCTTCGAGTGTACGGTCACTTTCGTCGTCCATGATTCCAAAGCGCATTTTGATAACGGCTTTTTCCCGCTCGTTCAGCTGCTCCAAGACCCCTTCGATTTGAACTTTCAGGTCATCTTTGAGAACCGCATCGGAAGGGGAAATAGACATTTTGTCTTCGATAAAATCTCCAAAACGGCCGTCTTCTTCATTTCCGATCGGAGCTTCGAGTGAGATCGGCTCTTTGGTGATTTTGATGACGTTTTTGACTTTCTCGACGGAGAGTCCTACTTCTTCTGCGATGGTCTCGACATCAGGCTCTTTACCGTGTTCTTGGAGATGTTTGCGCATGATTTTATTGATGCGGTTAATCGTCTCAATCATGTGAATAGGGATACGGATGGTACGTGCCTGATCGGCAATGGCACGGCTGATTGCTTGACGAATCCACCAGGTTGCATAGGTTGAAAATTTATACCCTTTTTGGTATTCGAATTTATCAACCGCTTTCATCAATCCGATGTTTCCTTCCTGGATCAAATCCAAGAATGGAAGGCCACGATTGGTGTAACGTTTTGCGATGGAGACAACAAGCCGGAGATTACTTTTTGCCATACGCGTTTTAGACGTTTCGGAGATGTTTTTTCCGCGCTTGATTTGTTCCAAAATATCGGCCAATTTTTCCGGTTCCATGTCGAAGCCGCCTTTGGACGCCTCTTTGGTTTGGATTAATTTTTTGATCTCCATATAGGTGCTGACCATGGTGGCTTCCGGAACTTTAGAGGCAATCTCTTCTTTTGTCAGCTCACAAATTTTATTCACAATAATGACGTGATTTTTTTTGAGTTGGTCATTGAAAAGAGGAAGTTTGTATTCCAAGCGCTTGAGCTCGCGATCAAAACCTTCATCACTTCTGAGTGCCGTTTCCATGGATCGGACAAGCTCATTGATGAGTTTTGAGGTTGGCCCCAAATCCATAAGAGCGTCTTTGAGTGTTTTTTTCTTAAAGCTAACATTTAGGAAAAAGAGAACGTAATCAGAGTCCATCTCCTCAAGTGAGCGCTCTTCCATCATTTTCTCAGTCGCTTTTGCCCAATCTTTCTTCGCTTTTTCAAGTGATTTGAATGACGTGATTACCTTTTCAATCCGTTTTTTATCCTTGGCAGAAGGAGCTTTTTCTTTGCTCTCTTCCTCATCCGTGTCATCGGCATCATCGTCGTGAGCAGTATCCTCCTCTTCGGCATCATCTTCGAAGCTTTTAAAGAGTTCTTTTACTCGTCGCTCACGATTGATGAGAGGGTCTTTATAGTCGAGGATAAATTCTATGAGATAGGGGACAGAGCAGATTGCATCAATAATGATCTCTTCCCCCATTTCCATCCGTTTGGAAATTTCCACCTCTTCTTCTTTGGTTAAAAGAGGAATTTGCCCCATTTCACGTAAGTACATACGGACAGGAGAATCGGATCGTGACCACTCCAGAAGCTCATGTTGTTTGAGAATGTCAAATTGATCGGTGCTTGCTTCTTCAATGTATTTAAGCTGTGCTGCACGTTTCGCATCTGCTTCCTGCTGATTTAAAATCTTTGCATGCTCGGAAGAGGTAAAAAGACAGGTTTTGTATTTTTCTGCCAACTTTAAAATATTTTTAGCTTGAGCGAGGGTAGGCTGCTTGTCAAACGCCTCAACGATGGCCTCATAAGTGAGACAGTTTTTTGATTTGTGTTCGGAAAACAGTGTTTCAATGTGTTTGTTTAAGTCTTTTACGCTCATTATGAAGAAGGCTCCCTTGCCGTTTAAAAAAGAATAGGATTATACCGAAACTTTCTTAAGTTACCTGCGCTAGATTAACTTTATTTTTTGGAATTAAATGTGGAATGGGCTTTGCTTACTTGGACTAATATCATCTCAAGGATCAGAAATGCAGACGGGGTATTATGCCGCTACGGGAGGAATGGTTGCTCAATTTAACCGTATGGACACGATTGCGGCTAATTTGGCGAACGTTAATACGGCTGGCTACAAAAAAGAGCAGCTTATAACGGGGGACTTTGCCCGTCTGTATAAAGAAGCGAGAGATGAACTCCCGATTAAAAACCATACAGAGCAGGCTGCTCAATATTTGAACCGATCGTTAGCCAGAGTTCCTCAAATCACTGATGCTTATACGGATTTTTCGTTAGGAACATTGCAGGCAACGGAGAATACTTTTGATATAGCCTTGAGCAAAGAGGGACAATTTTTTGCAGTGAATACACCGCAGGGTGTTCGGTTGACGCGCGATGGCTCTTTCACGATGAATGAAGAGGGAAAATTGGTCAATAAACAAGGTTACGAAGTTCTCGGATCGGATAACAAAGGGATTACGTTCAATCCTCAAGACAGCATCACAACGCTGGATAAGAATGGTCAATTTTCTACAAATATCCCAGGCTCGACACAGATGATCGCGGGGAAGAAAATGTTGATCGTAGAGCCTCAGAATCTTCGGATGTTGACCAAAGAAGGGGATAACCTTTATGTCCCGGATCCAGCAGACCCCTTAACGCCTGTTGCTCAAAGCGGCGGTGTAATGCAGGGGTATGTTGAAAAAAGCAATGTAAATGCTGTGCATGAGATGATATCCCTCGTAGAAGCAAACCGTTTGGTTGGTATGTACCAAAAGGCGATGGATTCACAGATGAACGATCTTAACCGTGATGCGATTGAAAAAATCGCTGTAACACGACGATAACCCAAGGAGATAACACCATGATGCAATCACTCTATACAAGCTCAACCGGAATGTTGGCAATGCAAACTCAGATCGATACGACGGCGAATAATATTGCCAACGTTAATACGATGGGATATAAAAAATCACGTGCCGAGTTTGCCGATTTGATGTACAAAGTTATGACCTATGCAGGTACGTCTACGAGTGATACGACAAAATCTCCGACAGGTATCGAAGTGGGACTTGGGGTACGGCCGACGGCTATCAATAAGATTTTTTCGGAAGGGAGTCTCAAGCAAACGGACAATCCACTCGATTTGGCGATAACGGGAAAAGGGTTTCTAAAGCTCCAGCTCCCCAATGGTACAGAAGTCTATACGCGCAACGGTTCTTTGAAGATAGATGAAAATGGAACTTTGGTGAATTCCGATGGATACACCGTTATCCCTGAGGTTGTTATTCCTGAAGATTCAACGAATATCAGTATCGGAACCGACGGTATTGTGAGTGTGACGCAAGCAGGACAGGCACAAGCGACCCAAGTAGGGCAAATTTCACTGACCAACTTTATCAATCCGGCAGGCTTGCATGCCATGGGAGACAATCTTTTTGTCGAAACCGACAGCTCAGGGCAGCCGGTTGAGGGGACACCGGGAGAGAACGGTATCGGGAATATACGCCAAGGGTTTGTGGAACTCTCAAACGTCCAACTGGTTGTCGAACTCACCGACCTTATCACAGGACAGCGCGCCTATGATGCGAATTCCAAAGTCATTACGACCAGTGACGAAATGCTGGCAACTACCAACAGTTTGAAACGTTAATATTTTCATTATTAAACGTCATATTTATTGGGGTTTAATAGAGTTTCAACTCTCTTTTGCTATAATCTCTTCAATTTAGCACTATAGGATATACGATGCAAAAAATGGAAGGGAAAGTTTGGAATTTCGGTAAAGATATCGATACCGATCTTATTATCGCTGCCCGTTATCTCAGCACTTCAAACCCGCAAGAACTCGCAAAGCATGTTATGGAAGATGCCGATCCCACATTCGTGAGCAAAATGACCCCAGGTGACATCATCGTTGCCGGTGAAAATTTTGGATGCGGTTCCTCCCGTGAACATGCCCCTATCGCCCTAAAGGCGGCCGGAGTGGCTGCGATTATCGCACCGACATTTGCCCGTATCTTTTATCGCAACGCCTTTAATATGGGATTGCCAATTTTTGAATTGCCGCAAAGCACGGAGATCAAAGAGGGTGAACGTGTCCGCATCGATATGGATGCGGGGACAATCACCAATCTTACCACGCAAAAAGTCTATAACTTCACCCCGATCCCTCCGTTTATGCAAGAGCTGATCAGCGCCGGCGGACTTATGAACTTTGCAAAAGCAGAAATTGACGCACAGGAAACACATTGATGAAAACCTATAATATTGCTCTTATAAAAGGGGACGGAATCGGTCCCGAAATTATTGACGAAGCGGTAAAAGTGCTGGATGCCGTGGCACCTAGTGAAAATATTTCGTTTAACTACCGTGAAGCTTTAATGGGAGGATGCGCCTACGATGCTACGGGCGATCCGCTTCCAAAAGAGACCATTGATGTGGCGCTCTCAAGCGACGCGGTATTGTTCGGTGCTATCGGCGGTCAACAATGGGACAATCTTCCGAGAGAAAAACGTCCCGAGAGCGGATTGCTCCGTTTTCGAAAAGAGCTGGGGGTATTTGCGAATCTTCGCCCGGCAAGTGTGTATGATGAACTTATCAATGCCAGTTCCCTGAAGCCCGAGATCGTCAAAGGGGTTGATTTGATGGTGGTTCGTGAGCTCATCGGCGGAATCTATTTCGGTGAGCCTAAGGGACGCGAAGGGGATCGCGCCTTTAACACGATGGTATACAGTCGCGATGAAGTGATCCGTATTGCTCACGTTGCTTTCAAGATAGCAATGGATCGTAGTAAAAAAGTGTGTTCGGTAGATAAAGCCAATGTGCTTGATGTA
>JAUXSZ010000224.1 GCA_030679635.1 Sulfuricurvum sp.
CGCCAATGCACCTCTCTCCCGATCTGGCAATGCCCCCTCAGCAACCGATGAGACTATGGTTTCAGCATCGATCTCTAAAGGAGCTTTTTTCGTAGACGGCCGCCTCTCCTCATATCGGCACGGCTCGGGCGGAGGGATCAACTATGCCCTTGCTTCCGAAGGGGACCACTACAATGTCGACCAGTGGCAACTTCGTGCCGGTGCTCACTATACGGCAGGAGATTTTACCGGAACACTTCAAGCAGCACTGGTTCAGGACAGCTTTACCAGCAGTTCTCTCCTCGCTCCCGCAGGACTCATTCTCCCTTCTCTCACGCCACCGACAACCATCGTCACCTATCCTGACGGTTTTTACGGTATTCACGAAGCCATTATCCGAACGTACCGGGTCAATAATATCCTTTCGGGAGCCCTGTACGGCGGGGATGCCACATTTGGAGTCAGTGGATCATGGAGCAGTGTCGCATTTGAAAAAACAATCTCAACCGATCGAGACAGCGGAACAGGTATGACCGATTATTCAACAACACTCCCTTTTTTCAATCCTGATGGCCATATTAATAATCTAACCGCTTACATTACCTATGAACGGCCATTATCCGCTTCTTTAGTCGGCTATACCTCTTTAACCGTCGACCATCGCAACAGTATGGGGGTGCAAATAAATCCAAGGGTCGCAGCGGTCTACACCATCGATCCAAAAAATCTAATCAAATTTTCGATCTCTCGTGCCAATAGAAATCCTTCATGGCAGGAGATGTTTACCCTCAATAATAAAGCCCGATGGGGAAATCCAAATCTGCTTCCCGAAACGGTCATTGCATACGAAAGTCAATTCATTCACCGATTCGAAACGGAACATACCCTTTCCGTTAATCTTTTCAGTCTCTATAACGACAATCAAATCTCCTTGCAGTACAACACGCCATTAGCCCGTTATGAATATGTCAACGGGTCAAAAAGTGTCATTAAGGGAATCGAAAGTGAATGGCGTAAACGGTACCATACAACTTCTTTTTATGCCGCTTATACCCATATCTTAGCCGAAGACGGTGAAGGATTAACCCTTGCCAATGCCCCTTCTGATACCGTACGTGGATTCATCACTCAGGAGCTAGATAAAAATTGCTACGGGTCATTTGCCGGACGATGGCAGAGTGCTACTCCTAGAGCGTCAGCTGATCCCCGCAACGATATGAAAGCCATCGGAATTGTCGATGGCTCCATCGGATACAAACTTCCGCGTCTTTACAGTGAAATCCAGTTCACCGTAAAAAATATTTTTAATGAGCGTGAGCTTTATCCTAGCCCAGCCCGAACCTATAATGAAGACTACCCCTCAACTGGCCGTGCATTCATGGCCACGATAAGAGGGACATTTTGAAACGAATACTTATGATTCTTGCCCTAAATGTTACCGGATGGTGTGCATCCTATGATCCTTTTCTTTTGGATACTCAGCTTTCTTTGCTGCCTAAAATCGCCATACTGGATAAAAATATCATCTTTTCTCACAACAAATCTCCATTTAAGATCCTCATTGCCTATGATCGCGGAGACGATGATATAGCCGCATCATCTGCTAAAACTTTGATGAAAAAATTTGATGGACGCATTAACGGTCATCCACTCTCCGTAACCACACTTCCATGTGATAAGCTTGATAGTTCCGCATTGTATCACTTCATCTATGTGCTCAAAGCGAGCATGTCACAGCTCAAAAAAGTGCATAACACCGCTGCCTCATCCGGTGCAATTACGGCTATTTATAACGCTGACAAATTAGTAGAGAGTGGTTTATTGCTCTCCATTCAGATGGAACGGACACCGATTATTCTAATCAATGCTAAAGTACTGCGCGAAAATCGCTTTTCATTCCCTGACAGTCTCCTTGAAATAGTTAGAATGGTACAATGACTCTAAGCATAATGTGAAAAGATGATCAGCGTACCTCTTTTTGATTCAGCCGCGCTTGAAGGGTATTCGAGATATTCATTAGCGAAAAGGTGACGATAAAGATCATCAAACCCGGGAAGAAGCTCACCCACCACGCGATATCGATCACCTCTTTCCCGGTACTTAGAATGCTCCCCCAGCTCATCTGCGGAGCGACTATCCCAAGACCCAAAAATGAGAGTCCGGATTCTGCCAAAATAGCTCCCCCTACTCCAAACGTAAAACTCACCAACACAATCGGAGCCAGCAATGGTGCATAATATTTAAAAATAATCTTGAGGGGATGGACATGAGCGATATGCAAAATTCGGATAAAGGGTTTCGATGCAATTGCAAAACTCTCCGAACGAATCAACCGTGCTGTCCCCATCCATCCTGTAATCGAAATAATAACAATTAACACCCACACGGATGCATTCACATAACTAACAAGAGTAAGCAGCAAAAAGAGGGTCGGAAACGTTAAAAACAAGTCTACGATGACAATAAACAGTTTATCAAATCCGCCACGCAGCAAGGCGGCACTCACTCCATACAAAAGGCCAACAAAAGTAGAGAGAAAGGCACTCGTAAAACCGATCATCAGCGATACTTGCCCCCCTTCAAGCAAACGGGCAAACAGATCACGCCCAAGCCGATCGGTACCGAACCAATGCGCACTCGATGGAGGAAGTAAAATCGTATTTTTATCAAGATAAGAGGGATCCAATGGATAAAGGAAAGCGCCAAAAAAAGAGAGAATCATGACGCCTAAGAGCAAGGCGACACTAAAAGGGAACATCAGCTTTTAAGCCCTAGTAGGGTCGTCATCATCTGATCGATTGTCGTGATGACTTTCGCCGCAGCGCCATAGGAGGTTTGATATCGGATGAGATTTGCCATCTCTTCATCAATGCTGACCTTGCTAATAGAGTCCTGTTCCTGCTTAATAGCATTAAACTGTGCTGTTATGCTATCGTTGGAAGTAATAGCCGAATTGGTACGCGTCCCGACTTTAGTGACCAAGTTGTCAAATCTGCCATAAATCGTATCCGTGCTTGTTTTATTGTAACCTTCTTTGAAATCAAGCGATGTGAACTGCAGTTGCACCATATCCAAAGCAGTTTGGTTGTCCCCATCAGAGGGTGATTTAAAAGCGCGAATATCGGATGCATTATTTTGTAACGGAGCGCTCAGTTCGATGTTTTTAGCATTATTTCCATCAAAAAAACGGTTTAGTCCACTAACACCGGCAAAATTAGTACCGTGATCCTCAATCGCAAAGGTAAATCCAGCAGATTCATATTGTCCTTGCATAGCAATCGAAAAGATATTGCTTGGCGTTGCAAAAGAGGGGACAATCATATCATCGATATCATTGAGAGCATTGTTGTCGTTGTTGTCATCTTTTAAAGCTCTCAATTGTTCCGCAATACTGTTGCGCGTTCCATCACTCAATAAATTCGTCGCATTGGCATTATCCATAACCGTACTCGAGTTTATGCTGACACTCCGACGAGCAACCTCTGTCCCATTGATATCATAAGCTATAAGATCGAATGTTCCTGCTTTAAAATTTTCATCCGTACTCAATAATGTTTGTTTATCATTAAAAGACAAGGGGTTTGACTGCATTGAACTCGTCGCCGTTTGTGCATACAGATTATTGGTGGCTTCAATCAATCCTTTTGAAAATACATCGAGATTATTCATTGTCTCTTGAAAAAATCCATTTTCAAATGCACCATCGGCACCCATCTTACTCCCGCGCAGTTCGAGCATGGCACCTATTTTTCCTCCCGTTATCAGTTCTCCTATAGGAAAACGAAATCCATCTTGACGCTCATAATAAATGTCATTGAAATTACCGGCATTACGACTGCTATCCATACCAATCGGATGAAAAGAGGAACCATCTATAAGATTAAAACCACCAACTTGAACGTTATAAGATCCACCTTCAATGGCGATATTACTATCCACAGGGGTGTTACTTTGAATTTTTCCGGGAAAGACACTCGCCCCTGCTAATTTTTTAAGCGATATTTCAAGAAGACCGCGCTGATCGCGTAAATCATTTGCATTGCTTACCCCATCACTTTCGGCAGCATTAATCGATTTATTAATCTCTGCAATTTGTTCGCCAATTCGGTTTACTTCATCGATATTAACCTTAATTTGACTGTCTAATGAACTTTGCAATGATCCAATTTGTAAACGTGTTTGAGAAATATGTTGAGTCAATGTCTGCGTTTGTTGTGCTAATGCCACCTTCACAGCAGCATTACTTGGATTTGATGCAAGAGATTGCCACAAATCAAAATAATTTTTCAAATCTTCTTTAATACCAACATTATCAATATCCGGAAAATAGGTCGATAGCTCTTCTAGATTTTTTTTGAGTGTATCCGAATACTCTTTACTCTGCGCAGCAGATTCATAACGGGCATTTACAAAGGAATCAAACACACGAATGATTTCGCTAATCTGGACACCATTGCCTCTACCTCCTGGAGTGATGCTAATTGGAGTAGCTTCTGAGGTTACAACTCGTTGTCTAGAATACCCTTCTGTTTCGGCATTAGCAATATTATGCCCCGTTGTATCGATCCCAATTTGTGCAGCATTAAGCCCACTGTACCCGATGTGTAGTGCATTAAATATAGATCCCATGTTATGCTCTCACTTCCAAAAATGAAGATTCTCTTGATGCCACACTACGATATCCGTCCATCTGTGTCGGGACAATTTTTTCTAAAAGGGTATTAAAAAAAGCACCAACACTTAAAACCATTTTTGCGTATTGTTGATTGACCGTACGAAGGGTACTGAGACGTGATTTTAGAGTTTCTAACTGCTGATGCTGCTCTTCATCCAAAAGTTCAGACAATGGCTTGACAGGTTCTTGTGTCATTAATTTTGAAATTTCATGATCAATCATCGCTTTTTTATGTTCAAAACTTTTGATTTTTTCGTCTTTAATCGAAAGTCGGTCAAACTGTGGGTTATGCTTGGCTTCTTTGATATTTTCAATATCTTCGAGGGAGAGTTCGATCAGAGTATCTAACTCTTTGATCGCACTTTGTAATTGGAAAGACAACATCATAAACTCCTAAAGATTCAGGTTAACTCACGCGCAATGCGCTGAGCTAACGCTTCTATATCAACTCGATACTCCCCTTTTTCGACTAAAGCTTTGAACTCATCGATCCGGCTTGTATCACCTTGCTTGGTAACGGTTTGAGAGGATTTTTCCTGCTCTTTACTTTTTAAAGTTGTTTCTTGATAAGCTCCTCTAATGAGTGAGCCGTTAATACGTGAAATCATGTTAAATCCTTATTTTTTTGCGTTTACGATGTGTAAATATAATATCGGCAAAAGAACTCAGAAATTTAATGTTTTACCCCTTTTTGAGTCAAGTGTTCAAAAAGCATTTGAGAAAATCCAAAACCCCCTGCACTGGCATTGGAAAGCTCTTCACGATACATTGATTTAAAAATCTTATCTCCCGGATCATTCGTACTGAAAAGGTTTTTCTCGTCTTTCATCGCTTCATCCAACATCATTTTAACAATGATAGATTCAAATTGATCTGTTTTCTCACGAAGTAGTTTATCGCTCTCCTTGGAGCCGATCGTCGGTAGTGCTTTTTGGGCATTAATATTTCCAATATCCATTAGATGACCTCCAGTTCAACCGAAATGGCACCGGCACTTTTCATCGCTTGGAGAATGGAGATCATCGCTTTTGGAGTTGCCCCTAATTTTTGGAGAGACCTGACGATATTCGCAACCGTAGTTGTCCCCTTTTGGGTATAGACTTCATTTTCGTTGAGCCCGATAACCAGAGACTTGTCCATCGCGACACTTCCGCTTGGTTTTGAAACACTCTCTTGTGCAAGTATTTTGACCGTAATATCCCCTTGTGTAATAACCACCGGCTTTACCTCTACATCTACGCCTGCGATAATCGTTCCCGTACGCTCATTGATAATAATTTTTTGTTCTAATGCATAATCGATCGATAAATTCTCAACCTCAGCGATAAATTCAACCATACTTTTGTTGCTTGGACGCTTGATTAAAATCGTACGTGAATCGATTGCGCTGGCGATCACTGTGTTAAAACGGGCGTTAACCGCGTTTTGGATGGCTACCGCGTTGGCAAAATTGGAGGTCTTTAGGGAGAGCGTTGCGCTCTCTTGATGGGCAAGATCTTGTGCAATTTCACGCTCAACCAAACCGCCGCCATAGACCATTCCTGCTGTCGGATGAGAGTCAGCTCCGGCCCCTTTTTCATTTTTGCCACCAATGCTCACAGCCCCTTGAGCCAAAGCATAAATTTTTCCATCCACCCCTTTTAGAGGTGTCATCAGAAGCGTTCCCCCCTCAAGTGATTTTGCATCACCGATGGAAGATACGGTTACATCAAATGCGTCCCCCTGCCGGGCAAACGGAGCAAATTTAGCGGTTACCACAACGGCTGCAACATTCTTGGATTTAATATCAATAGGGTTCATATCAATGTTCATGGCTTTGAGCATATTGGCGATTGACTGGAGGGTAAATTTAGAGGTCGTTCCGTCGCCCGTTTTTTTCAAACCGACAACCAGGGAATAGCCGATAATTTGGTTGTCACGAACGCCCACGATATTGGCTACTTCACTGATACGTGTTGCGTGCAATGAGCTTAATAAAAGGAAAAAAAGAGCTAGTTTTTTCATCGATATCCTTTGTTATATCAAAGGATAAAGCAAAGATTATTCCATGTTTAGGCGTAGTAGGTAAGCGAGGTTTTACCAAAGCGCTTGGATTTTATGAGATTAAATTCGCCGATGGATTCGGGAAGCTCCAACGTACTCATGTGCTCAATCGTAATCAGTTTAACGGCAGAAAGGGGCAAAGATGCGATGAGCATCAGTGTTTTGTCGTAAATCTCTTCCATCCCCTCACGAAAGGAAAACGGAGGATCAACATAGATAAAAGCACTTCCGCCGAGAAGTTCAAGACGTTTTTTGACCTGCACTATAGTCGTAAAGCTGTTTCCCTCATAAACCTCACACGCACTCGGATCGGTTTGGGCAATATTGCTCCGAAGCGCTTTGAGGGCATCGGTATCTTTTTCCATAAAAAGAACCCGTTTAGCACCGCGACTAAGTGCTTCCAATCCGATGGAGCCGCTGCCTGAGAAGACTTCGACAAAAATAGAATCGAGGACATCAAATTGAAGTGTATTGAAAAAGGATTCGAGGACAATCGCTTTAGAGCTTCGTGTAGTCTCTTTTGAGGGAAGTTTTAATGTTTTCCCCTTATATTTTCCGGCAATGATCCGCTTCGTTAATACCGTATTATTTTTCATAAAATGCCTTGACTGCTTTTAGAATACTAGCCTGATATTCACGCGTCAACTTTTCAATATGACGTTCTAAAATATCAAAACTCACTTCGCTTTCTTCTCCAACAAGCGGAGAAGAGCTTGGCGTAAAATCATATTTAATGAGATCCAATTTATGGTGAAGGGCATGAAAAAGTTGCGCTTTTGAGAACGGTTTTGGCAAATCGACACCCACAAACGTTCCGATGTGCAAAGAGAGATGTTCATCGTCTTGGAGCTTATGATCTCGAACGACAATATCGCAATGACGCTGTGAGCTTAGGTGCCCCTCTAAAAAAAGCTCTAATGAACGCTGGAGTAATGGAGATTCACACTGTATAGCTACTTTCACGAGACCTCCGCAAATTTGCCGTATTTTAACATAGATTCATTCTCCTATCCTAATACAGTTTCGTCCTGAGTTTTTAGCCTCATAAAGAAGCGTATCTGCCTGTAGAATCATGTTTTTATGCGTTTCACTAAGACCTACAAGCCCACCAATACTAATTGTTATCTTGAATGTTAACTTTTCATCCTCAACGACAACAGTCGACTTTTCCATTGCAGCTCTTAGCCGCTCCGAAAATGCAGTAATCTCTGATGCTGTTGAATGCGGAATAAGAATTAAAAATTCTTCTCCTCCCCACCGAATACAGTAATCTGATGATCGTGCTATTTTTTTTAGTATCATTGCAACGTGCTGAATAGCTACATCCCCTGCATGATGCCCGTAAGTATCGTTGACCTTTTTAAAATGGTCGATGTCAATCATCAAAATCCCATACGGCTTATTTTGACGAACAGCATCAGCAGTAATATGGTTGATTTGACTGAAAAAGAAATTACGATTGTACAGCTGTGTTAAAAAATCATGAGTAGCTGTTTTCTCAAGTGCTTGGTATAAAGCGGTATTGCGTCGATTTGTATAGAGCTGATCTAATGTGATGTTAAGACGAGTGCAAAGTTCTTCATTCCCAAAAGGTTTTTTTATATAATCACTTGCCCCTGCTTTTAAGAATCGGACGGTAAGGCTAGGTTTCTCTGATGCTGAAATGGCAAGTATTGGAAGCTTACTCGGTAAATATTCATGACGAAGATGCCGGATCAAATCAAGTCCATTCATTCTTGGCATTTCATAGTCCGTCAGAAGAACATCAATTTTAAAATTTTGCTTAATAATACAGGTATATGCTTCCTGTCCATCGAGGAATTCAATATAAGGAAGATTTTGAGATTTGAGTACTTCAGCTATAAGATGACGGGAAACTCTTGAATCATCACAAATCCCGATTATCGTATTATGGTTTTCATTCAGGCGCCGTATCGTATTGATCAAATAGTCAACTAATGTTTTAGCATCATTTTTCAAAACATAATCAAGAATCGGCAAACTCAAAATTCCCAATCGAAGTTCTTCGTTTTCACTGGCGGTCATCACAATAACACGTAATTCACTTCTCACCAATTCGCCTATAAAATTTCCACTACTGTCCGGTAAATAAATATCGGTGATCACCAAATCATACTGCTTAAGACGGATCATCTCTCTGGCTTGAGTCTCATTTACAGCGATATCACAACAGAAAGAAAAATACTCATCAATCTCTATTTTAAGATGTGATGCTAGTGTGACAGAATCTTCGATAATTAAAATCTGTTTAATCATCTTGCAATGACTATTTTTAATCGTAAATTGTTCGCATTGCACTACTGTGTCTCCTTATTCTAAATAGTATTATTTTTGCCGAAAACACTTCAAAAAGATTGTTAACCGCGCAAGTGATGTTCAATGCTATAACGCAAATCCTCATCCATATCCATTAAGCTCTCACACATCCATCGTAAATACGCAGGATCTTTTAACGCTATCTCTTCAATACGCCGTTTTGCGTATTTTCCAAAGGGAAGGCGTGTCAATAATACATGACTTTGAGACATTTCGATCAATCTTTCTTGATCAGACAGATCAAGTAAATATTCATAAATCATCTTTGCGTGCAGGGCATCACTGAGGGGATGATGAGGAACGATTTCAATCCCGTATTCATCAAAAATGACACCTTCGTCCCGATAGAGTCTCAACTCATAACGTAAAAATTGGAGAGAATATCCGTCCAAATCATCCATTAAAGCTTTGGAGCATTTTAGGGTATCGATTACTTTTCCCTGCCATGCCATTCCCTCTTTTTGAAGCATTGCGAGATCAAACGGGGCATTATGCGAAACCATAATCGTTTCAGGAATATTGAGCAAAGTGAGTTTTTCATAACTTTGCGAAATACCGAAAACGGGGGCATCTTTGAGCATCTCATTCGTAATATGATGGATAGCGGAAGCCGCCGGAGGGATTTTTTTCATCGGATGGATCAATTCATAGTGAGTTTCATCCCCTTGGATCAAACCAATCGCACAAAGTCGATCGCTCACCTCCAAGCCAGTCGTTTCCGTGTCGAAAAAAATCAGCATGCACCCTCACGCGGTAATTTTTTTAACTGTGCCATAAGATTGTGATAGTGTTCTAACGTCCGAAAACTTTTTTCAAAACGCCATGCCAGGACAAAAGTGACAATATCACGCTTGAGATCATCGTTCACTTTTTCTGCGCGACCAAAATAGGCCAATGAGATATTTTTGTTTTTCACTTTTGCCGTGTTATCGTAAATAATTCCGATAACCTGTGCGTATTTTCCCTCTTTGATCATCCCTAAATCATCATCACCCAGCGAAATTCCCGACAAATTAATCGCCTTAAATTCAAATAAGTCATGAAAATATTCAACTTTTTTATCAATCCCCAATGTGGCATAAAGCGCTTCAAGTGTTTTAAGATTATTTTTACGCTCTAGTTCATAGCTGGAGATTTGCGCGGTCAGATTTTTCAAGCGATCAAGTGCTGAACTCACGACAACTCCTTCTTTTTCTTAATTACTAAAATTATAGCATTTTAAACAACATTACCTTATAATGCTACACTTTTTTATTTGGGAATTTTTATGGACTATCTACGTATTCAAGGCCCTACCAAACTCCAGGGAACCGTTACCATTTCAGGCGCAAAGAATGCTGCATTGCCACTTATCACGCTGGTTCTTTTAGCGCATAACAAAGTAACCTTAACCAACACTCCTGAAGTAGCTGATATCAAAACGCTTCTCAAACTGTTGTAAAATTTAGGGGCTACCCAAACCCTTGAAAATCATGTTCTCCAGCTTGACACCTCAACGGTTCATCATACGATGGCAAATTACGACATCGTCAAAACAATGCGCGCTTCTATCCTCGTCTTGGGCCCTCTTCTTGCCCGTTTCGGACACTGTGAAGTTTCTCTTCCGGGCGGATGTGCCATCGGTCAGCGCCCTATCGATCTGCACCTCAAAGCACTCGAACAAATGGGTGCCGAAATCACTATCCATGCAGGATACGTTATCGCTACAGCACCCGATGGACTCAAAGGGGCCCATATCGTTTTTGACAAAATTACCGTAACAGGTACTGCGAATATCGTCATGGCAGCTGCCTTGGCACATGGCAAAACGGTTTTGGTCAATTGCGCCAAAGAACCGGAAGTCGTTCAACTGTGCGAAATTTTACGTGATAGCGGAATCGATATCACCGGTATCGGAACCTCCGAAATTACCATCGTAGGTACTGGCGGAAAAACCATCGATATGGTTGATTTTGAAATCATCCCTGACCGTATTGAAGCGGGTACCTATCTGTGTGCAGGAGCGATCACCAACTCCACCATCACGCTGGAAAAAGTACGCCCGGATCACCTTGATGCCGTTACGGCAAAACTGGAGCAAATGGGATGCACCATCGATATCGACGGTACTTCGATGACCATTCATCCGGCCCGTGAGCTCAAGCATGTTGAACTCATCACCCAAGAGTATCCGGCATTCCCAACCGATATGCAAGCGCAATTTTTGGCACTTGCCACACTGTCTCAGGGGACCAGCATTATTGAAGAGCGGTTATTTGAAAACCGTTTTATGCACGTCAGTGAGTTACAGCGTCTTGGCGCTGAGATCAAACTCAACGGCCACACCGCTACCGTAATCGGCGGAACACCTCTCTTTGGTGCCGATGTTATGGCAACCGACTTGCGGGCATCGAGCGCCCTCGTACTCGCAGCCATGGCCGCAGAGGGGACGACGAATGTCCACCGTATTTACCACCTCGATCGTGGCTATGAAAATCTAGAACAAAAACTACGAGCACTCGGCGCAAAAATAGAGCGTTTAAAAGAATAAGCTCCCCTTTCTCTTCTTTCTTTAAAGAAGAGACTCTTTCCTCTATTCCCATTGATACAATACTCCCTATTTCAAAAATACAGCCCGTGAATAATTTTATTTGATGATGGTTCTATTAAAGATATGAAGGGTTGGAAATAAAAGAAGAAGGGAAGTTGCCGGCAAGAAGCCGGCGAAAGAGAACGATTAACGCATCTCTTCGAATGGAGCACCTGCAATCACTTTGCGTGATACAGTGTACGGAATCAATGCAGCAGCACGAGACTGTTTGATTGAA